>JBIKQC010000510.1:0-3530 GCA_044349855.1 Saprospira sp. | reverse complement strand
TATATGCTCTATAAAGATCATGCAAACCGTAAATCGAATCAGAAAAATCTGGGTACCATCCGTTCGAGTAATCTTTGTACAGAGATTATGGAATATACCTCACCTGATGAGGTGGCAGTTTGTAATTTGGCTTCAATTTCTCTTTCAAAATTTGTCATAGACGGCAAATTTGATTTTAATAAACTCTATGAGATTACCCGAATCGTAACCCGAAATCTCAACAAGGTAATAGATATTAATTATTACCCAATCGAAGAGGCCAAAAACAGCAATATGCGCCACCGTCCTATCGGTATTGGCGTTCAGGGATTGGCTGATGCGTTTATTTTGCTGCGTTATCCGTTTGAGAGTACTGAGGCTAAACTGCTGAACCGTGCGATTTTTGAAACTATTTATTTTGCCGCATTGACAGAATCTTGTGCAATGGCAAAAGAACAGGGACACTATCAGTCTTATCCGGGTTCACCGATGAGTCAGGGCATTTTGCAGTTTGATATGTGGGGAGAAGCGCCTTCATCCCGTTGGGACTGGGAAACTCTGCGTGCAGAGATCAAGGAGTATGGTGTTCGCAACAGCTTATTGGTAGCTCCGATGCCAACAGCATCTACCTCACAGATTCTTGGCAATAACGAGTGTTTTGAGCCTTATACTTCCAATATTTATACCCGTCGTACGCTTTCAGGAGAATATATCGTGGTAAATAAACACCTCTTGAGAGATCTGATTGAACGCGGTTATTGGAATGATGAAGTTAAAGAATTGCTGATTGCGGCCAATGGATCTGTACAAAATATCGAAGGTCTTCCTGAAGATTTGAAGGAGCTGTACAAAACAGCTTATGAGATCAAACAGCGTACAATTATAGACATGTCGGCAGATCGCGGTGCATTCATTTGTCAGTCACAAAGTATGAACCTATTTGTTGAGGCGCCAAACTTTGCCAAATTGACTTCTATGCACTTCCATGCCTGGAAAAGCGGTTTAAAAACAGGTATGTATTACCTGCGCAGCAAAGCTGCTGCCGAGCCGATTAAATTTACACTCAGTTCAAAATATCAGCAAAAATTTGTACCACAGACAACTGTACAAAATATTAAAACTGCAGAATCTGTACCTTTTGCCGAAAAATTGGAAATGACTGAAGCAAACAGCGAAGAAGGCGTTGCCTGCAGTCTTGACAATCCGGACGAATGTATTATGTGCGGATCATAAGATACTTTATGGTTTTATGTTTTTTTTTGATAATAGAAGGTTACCGTGTTTTATTAAGCCGCTCCATGCAAGGGGGCGGCTTTTTTAATTTGAGGTTTTGAAAATTGTTAATGGTTTCAAGAATCAAATTATTTATTATTGAAACAGGAGTTTATACAATTTCTAATTTCAATAACATAAAAACAGAGCCCAATCTTCAAATCTTCAAATCTCCAAATTTTCAAATTAATTTTTTTCTACTGTAATCGTCTTGTTTATCATGTATTACAATACATACATAATCTTCAAATTTTCAAATCTCCAAATTTTCAAATCAATTCTATCCTTCCTTCAATCCAGCAATCTCCCAAGTCAGGTTTTCCCTGGCTATCAGCTCATATTTTTCTTGAAATTCATAACTGAAGTAAAGTGTTTTTCTTTCCAAAAAGGATTTTAGTACCTTTTTGCGACCGGCATTATACACAAAGAAGGAGAATAGCGATTTATACTCTTCTCTGATCGCATCGCTGTATTTTCGATAAGTTTTTTTGTCTGATGCCAAAATGGCCAGGTCGAAGTCCAAAAACCAAAGATTATCAGCATTTTCAGGAAGCAATGGTTTATGACCGGAAGTGCTCATTATGAGCGCATAGACAAAATCCAACTGTTCTTTTTTCAGATAAGGTCTCAGTAATTGTTCCATCAGCAGGGCACTCTGCAGTTCATTGTCCTTTTTTTTGCTGTCATAGACAACATCGTGAAACCAAATAGCCATATCAACCAATGCAGGTTCCTTGAGTTGGGCAGCAAAAAGTTCACTCAATCCAAGAAGGCTGAGGATATGAGAAAGATTGTGGTAATGCCTGCTCCAGTCAGTATATTCATAATGCACCTGATCATAAAGCGGTAATGCAACCTTTTCTGAAATGCCCAATGCAGCTGCAGCACTAAGGAAGCGGGTCTGCAGATATTGTTCCTCCTCATCATTGAGGTTATTTTTTATAACGAAATTCATATATTCAATTATTTAAATTTATGGTAAAAGGTTAGCATTTTTAAACCACAAAAACAAAGTTCTGAAGCTTTTTTAACTTTTTTTATAAATGTAGCGCTCTAAATTTTGAAAAGCAGTGCAAATATTTTAGTTTTGGCGATAACTCGGATAATATTCCTAACCTATATCATCATTTCGCAATGAATTTACACGAATATCAGGCTAAAGAACTCCTAAACAGATTTGGAGTTCCTATTCAAAGAGGCGTTCTTGTTGAGAAAAAAGAAGACGCTGAATCAGCATTTACCCGTTTACAGGCTGAAACAGGCACTAAATGGTGTGTTGTAAAAGCTCAAATCCACGCAGGTGGCCGCGGTAAAGGCGGTGGAGTAAAATTGGCCAAAAATCTGGACGATGTAAAAACACATGTCGGAAACATCATGGGGATGATGCTTAAAACACCTCAAACTCCCGGCGGTATGGAAGGTCCCGGCAAACTAGTACGTAAAATCCTCATCACAGAAGATGTTTACTATCCAAATGCTGAAGGTGTTATGGATACTAAAGAGTTCTATATGAGTATCCTGACTGACCGTAACAAAGAATGCAATGTAATTATCTACTCCACAGAGGGCGGTATGGATATTGAAAAAGTTGCGCACGACACTCCTGAATTGGTAAAAACAGAATACGTACATCCGCATGTAGGTTTCCAGGCGTTTCAGGCACGCAAAATCGCTTTTGACCTCGGTCTTAGCGGCGATGCACTAAAAAGTATGGTAAAATTTGTAACAAATCTTTACAATGCTTTTGTGGCTGCTGATGCAACAATGGTTGAAATCAACCCATGTCTCAAAACTTCCGACAATAAAATTATTGCAGCTGACTCCAAAGTTTCTTTGGATGACAATGCACTTTACCGTCACCCGGATCTTGCCGAGTGGAATGACGAGCATGAAGAAGATCCAACTGAGGTGGAGGCTCAAAAATTCGGTCTAAATTTCGTAAAATTGGATGGTAATGTAGGTTGTATGGTTAACGGCGCCGGTTTGGCAATGGCTACCATGGACATTATTCAGCTTTCAGGCGGCAAACCTGCCAACTTCCTCGACGTAGGAGGTACTGCAGATGCACAGCGCGTTGAAAATGCATTCCGTATCATCCTTAAAGATCCTAATGTAAATTGTATTCTGATCAATGTATTTGGCGGTATCGTTCGTTGCGAACGTATTGCACAGGGTGTTGTTGATGCATACAAAAACATCGGTAATATTACTATTCCAATCGTAGTTCGTTTGCAGGGAAATGGCGCTGAAGTTGCCAAAAAACTGATCGATGATTCAGG
>JBIKQC010000079.1:0-12449 GCA_044349855.1 Saprospira sp. | reverse complement strand
TTTTGACCTCATTCAAAAAGGTCTAAAAAAATGTACGGAAATAACTTTTCTTTACCTTGCAATTTTTAATGACAAATATCTTTTTAACCTAAACATTTAGAGTTGCATTTATGACTTGAATGCTGCAAACATAAAAGCACACTGTACAGAGCTAATATGGGCCTATAAAGTAAATGAAAAATACTTACTGCGGTGTAATGTTTATTTGAAATTATAAATTAGATCTAGAGCTTCAGCCAGTATTTCGGCATCTCTATAGCCTTTTCTTTCTATGCTGATATGGTCTTTTCCAATATAAAAAGAGGGATATGAACCAATGTCCTTAATCAGTAGGCCACTTTCTACGAAAAGTTCAATCTTTTTGCTTTCGCCAAATTCAATAATTTTTTCAAAGTCTGTAATTGCTCCCTTTGGATCTCCACTTATGTTGGCACTCGTACAAAGCAGGCCCTGATAATTTGAAGTAAAAAAATCGGATGAGCCTTGCGCTTGCATCAAAAGAAGTTCTACCTGTTCAATCTGTTTTCTAAAAGCAGCTTTTTCAATCAAAACCTGATGGCGACCATCTTTAACAACTTTACTGTTAGGATTTATAGCATCAACATCGAATCGGATGAATGCACGTTCGAAAATAGAAATTATATCCTGAAGGTTTGATTCAATATGTTTAGGTAATATTTTTCGTAACGCTTCACAATTACCTAAAACGCTGCCATAACATTTACCTTCCAGTCTTGTTTTTGTTTTATCCAAGGCATTAGCGCCTTTTAAAGTATTAGGTGAAACCAACCCGTAAGTTCCTGTAAATTCCAGTATTATTACAGGATTATCAGAGTTAAAAATCTCCAATGCGTGCTCAACAAAATTATTATCAGTTAGATTAATTTCTTTCATCACTAAGGTATAATTTTACAATTTGCAATAGCCTTTCAAATTCTAATTTAATTTCGTCGGGATTAACTTCTTTCGAGTTTTCAATTTTTGAACAAATTTGCATGGCCTCTGTAATTTCAAATACAGCAAAAGATCCTTTCAGCTTGTGTGCAAAAGCTTTTAATTCTGTCCAAGACTCCGATTCAATAAGAATTTTCATAGAATTCAAGTCCTGAGTTGCTGTATGAACAAACAAAGTATACAGTTGATCTGCGTCTTCCTTTTTGTGAGCGTATTTCATTGCCAATTTTTTGACATTAAGATTTTCTGTATTACTGCCATTCGAATGCCTTAGAAAAATTTTTAGTTTGTCAATTAACTGATCGATTGTAAAAGGTTTTGCTATGTAAGCATTTATGCCCGCCAGATAACAGGAATCAATATCTTTCTGAACCGTGTTGGCCGATTGTGCTAAAATTGGCGTTTTAAGATTTAATTCATTTCTGATTATTTTTGATGCACTTATTCCGTCAAGTCTTGGCATTTGCAAGTCCATTAAAATCAGGTCATAACTTTTATCACGACATTTCTGCACTGCTTCAATTCCATCCAAAGCCTTATCGATGTCAAATCCAAAATCTCCAAGGATTGTTTCGAGATAAATAAGATTAACCGCATTGTCTTCAACTATTAGAAGTTTTGCGTTTTCAAAAACGACTATTTCCTCATAATTTTGTTGCTGTTTGATTTCTTTATTGATGCGGAAAGGTATCTCGAAGGTGAATTCACTTCCTTTTCCCAGTGTACTCTGCACAGTTATATTTCCCCCCATTTTACTGATGAGTTCTTTTACTATATAAAGACCCAAACCTGAACCGCCATGAGTTCGTGAAATTGAGTCGTCAGCCTGTGTAAATTTTTCAAAAATTGTTTTAAGTTTACTTTCTTCTATTCCAATGCCACTATCCTTTAAAGAGAAGGAAAGTAATTCATTATCAGAATTGCTGCTGATAACAGAAAGGCTTAGGCGAACCTCACCTTTAGCGGTAAATTTAATAGCGTTGCTGATGAGATTGGTCAGAATTTGGGCAAAACGAAGTGAATCGCCTGATACAAACATTACAACTTCGCTGTCTTTTAAAAATTTAAGACGTATTCCTTTTTGGTCAGCCTGAAATTTTTGTGATTTTAATACAGTATTGATGGTTTCTTCAAGATTGAAAGGAAAATCTACTATGTTAAAATCTTCTGTTTGAATTTTAGAAATATCCAGTATATCATTTATCAGATTAAGCAGTAAGTTTGACTGATCGGATATAATATCGAGGTAATTTCGCTGTTTTTCTTCCAAGGAAATTTTCGACAATAATTTTGCCATACCGATAATACCGTTGAGAGGGGTGCGCATTTCATGAGACATCTTTGCAATAAAATTCTGCTGTGCATTGCTGGCGTTTTGCAACTGTTTCATAGATAGTTCAATCTCTTCAACATATTTCTTTTCAGAATCTACAAAAATTATATTTGATAAGATGTTACCGGCAAGGCGACAGCAAAGCCTTAGTATACTCTGATATTCTTCGGTAAAGAAGTTTGGTTCTGAGCTTGCAAAACCAAAGGCACCAAGAGATTTGTCTTCTGTTGAAATTGGCATCCAAAGTCTTGATCTTACTTCAAATTCTCTTTTTCCGGATTTTACATAATAAGGCACATTTTCCGTTTGCATATCATTAATTACCAAAGGCTCCCTGTTTGTAAAAACCCAGCCGGGATGTCGCTCCATAGCAGAATTTTCACTGTAAATTTTATCCTCCTCGCTAAATCCTTTGTTTGCATATAGCCTAAGTCTATTCTCCTTGAAATCCCAAAGAAAAATAGAGGAATATGGTACATTTATAAACTCGTCCACAACCTTAAACAAGGCGTCTGCAAGTAATTGAGGGTCCCCAGCAGTAGCTATAGCTTCAGTAATGGTACTGAGAAAATTGAGAGATTCCTTTTTTGTAGGATTAATGGCCATTTACTGGGTGTTTTGGCAAAGTTAAAAAAATGTCACAATAAATGTTGGTACATTAATTATTGAAAAAAACAAAATAACCTATATTAAGTTTACTAAATGGCTATTCTAAGGTTGAATTTAATTCCTTTAGTATACGTTATTCCGGAAGTAATGTATTTTCAATTGGTAAAGAAAAACTGAAAACACTGCCTTTATCTATTTCACTTTCTACCCAAATTTCCCCACTATTTTTTTCAATAAAATCTTTACACAATAAAAGACCTAAACCGCAGCCTTTTTCGCCAATAGTTCCATAGGTAGTTATATGTTCAGTGTTTTTAAAGAGTTTTAATAAATTCTCAGGTAAAATTCCGGTACCTTCATCTTGTATTTTTACAATTTGTTGATTCCCTTTACTGTAAGTGGAAATTATAATTTGTTTTCCATTTGCTGTGAATTTTATTGCATTTGATATTATATTACGTAAAACTATCATTAACATATTTTTATCTGCAAAAACAATAGTGTTATTTGGGATATTATTGATAATGGTAATACCTTTATTCTGAGTTAATTCATTAAATAAATCAACAGAAAATAATACAACTTCATTTAACTTTATTTCTTCAGGGGAATAAACTATTTCATTACGCTGCGAATTTGCCCAAGCTAAAAGATTTTCCAATAAATCATATGTAGAAGCTGCCGATTTTTGAATGATATGTAAAACATCCATTAGATTTTTTGAGTCAGACAAATCAAAGTCGGAAATCATCAACTCAACTAATGATTTAAAACCGCTAATATGGCCTCTTAAATCGTGCCCAATTATTGAAAATAGTTTATCTTTTGTAGCATTTAATTCTTTCAACTTTTCTTCTGACTTTCTTAATTCGATAAGAGAAATCCTTAATTCTAATAATTTGACCAATTGATTTGCCAATGCTTTCAAGGCCAGAATTTGTGACTCATCTAATATTCTTGGAACATTATCAATCACACAAAGTGTTCCCAAAGAAAATCCTTTAGGAGTTACCAATGGAATGCCGGCATAAAATATCACAAAAGGGCTATCGGTAACTAAAGGATTGTCATGAAATCTTTCATCTATTCTTGAATCAGGAACAATGAAAATATTATCTGCTTCATTTATTGCATGTGAACAGAAAGCAAATTCATTAGGAGTTTCGGTTGCTTCTAGTCCATGATGAGACTTAAACCATTGCCTTTTTTCGTCAATTAAACTTATTAAAGAAATTGGCGTCTTACATATTTGAGAAGCAAGGTATGTTATTTGGTCATATTCCTTTTCAGGCAATGTATCCAGGATATTATAAGATTTAAGATTTTCTATTCTTTCGTATTCGTTTTCCTGTGTTTTTGGCTTTATCATATTCTATTGTAATATTTAACCGCTTGAAAAAGGTAGTAGTTTCAGCTAAAAAATTTAAGAAATTACAAAGTTTGCAACAAGTACTTTATTTGGTCCAATCAGTCTTCTACTTTTGATATTTCAAAAATAGAAAAGTTTTTCTGGAATTAGACACTATCATCTAAGTGTGTAAGTTTAAAAAATATGTTTTCACCCTTTTACAAAATGTTTTATAGTTCTCATGGGTTATTTTTTACACTAATACTTGAGTTGGTAAAACTGAACTTTCTGATTGCATAAGCCTTAGTTCTAAGCAATAAAACTAGTTAAATTGCAATTTTGTTCATACTGCTATAATTTACATGCCATAAAATTGATTTATTGCTCCTGTAATCCTGTCCACATCCTCCTCTGTCAATTCATAAAAAAGCGGTAAACGCAGCAGACAATCAGAAAAACGATCGCAATTTGTCAATTCGCGGCCATCGTGTTTATCATGATAGTACTGACTTTTGTGCAGTGATATATAATGAAATACGGCATAAATATTTTTGGCTTTAAGGTATTCTATTAATTCAAATCTTTCTTCCAGGCTTTTACAGACCACAAAAAACATGTGTGCATTGTTTGTAGCATAATCAGGAACAATTGGCAATTGCAGTTTTCCGCTGCTTTGAAGAGCGCTGAGTCCTTTGTAATACTGATTCCAATGATTTTTTCTTCTGTTTTGGATATCCTCCAGATTTTCAAGCTGTGCGTACAAAAAAGCCGCCACAATCTCGGAGGGCAGGAAAGATGACCCGATGTCCACCCAGCCGTATTTATCCACCTCGCCACGGAAAAACGCGGCGCGATTGGTCCCTTTTTCCCAAATAATTTCGGCTCTTTTAGCATATTTAGGGTCGTTTACGGCCAGCAAACCGCCCTCGCCGGACATAATATTTTTTGTTTCATGAAAGGAAAAAGCTGCCAAATGTCCGATACTGCCCAGGGCTTTGCCTTTGTAGAAGGAATCAACAGCCTGAGCTGCATCTTCCACCACAACCAGGTTATGTTTTTCGGCAATTTCCATAATCGGATCCATATCGCAGGCAATTCCTGCATAGTGCACCACAACTATTGCCTTGGTTTTGTCATTGATCAATGCCTCAATTTTTGAAGGATCAATATTCGGATTATCGGGATAGGAATCCGCAAAACGGATGACGGCACCCCGCAATATAAAGGCATTTGAAGTAGAAACAAAGGTAAAGGATGGCATGATGATTTCGTCACCGGGTACAAGATCCATCAGGATTCCGCACATCTCCAAGGCATCGGTGCAGGAGGAAGTGAGCAGCGCTTTATTTATGCCGAATTTACTTTCGAAAAATGCCTGACAGCGTTTTGTAAACATACCATTTCCGGAAATTTTCCCGGAATAAACGGCCTGATAGAGATAATGTGCCTCTTTACCGGTCAGATAAGGTTTGTTAAAAGGAATATTTTTGTCCATAATTATGTTTTCTTGTTTAATACGGAGGCCAATAAACGGTGAAAATGGTGTACGCATTTCTCCTTGGTCGGAGAGAAGCGACCATGTTTATAAAAACGGCTTTTTAGGCCTTTTTGTACACTCTGAACAATAGCTTCATCTTCCATTTCTGTCTGATGCAGCATATCTTTGGAAAAATCTGATGCATGATCAGGCAGCAGATAACTGAAAAATCTGACTTTTGTTTTGTCAATTCCTAATGGCTCTACGATATTGACAGAAATGCCCCAGGTATATACATTGAGCATCAGATTTGGAAAAATCCACCAATAATAGGCATGAATTCTTTTGCCGTAATCTATGGAATCGGTAGGGAGTTGAAAAGCTGCGGCATTGGGATCTGCGACGCCTAGTTGCAGGTTGCAGAATTCAAATAATTCTGTATCGTAATTTTCATAATCCAAATTTGCACCCAAACCGGGATGTACGAAAGGCACATGAAAACCTTCCAGATAATTGTCGCAATAGAGCGCCCAATGTGTATTGATGGTATAATCCTGTGACTGTTCAGGTTCAAATTTCAACTGATCAAAGGGAAACCAGAACATTCTTTCCAAAATAGGTTCGAAAATCCTATCGAAATTATAGGCTGGAGCTAGGGAGCCAAAAAGAAAAACTCCAATATTCTTGAGTTCAAGTTTTGTCAGATGATCATTTTCCGAAGGGAAATTTTCTGTTTGTTTAAATTCGGACATGGAACGGAAACTACCGTCCAAATGGAAACAGCGGCCATGATACCCGCAAGTTATAAATCTTTGTCTGCAGGGTTTTTCTACCAATATTTTTCCGCGATGTGTGCAAACATTTGACAGAAAGCGAAGATTGTCCTCATAATCTTTTAAGAGCAGCAGCGGTTCATTCAGACTGCCGGGCAACAATTCAAATGGGTAGCAATCGCCCTTTTCTGAAATCAAATCACTGTCGCCAAGCCATTGCCAGGAAGGAACAAAAGCATTTTCAATAAGTGCTTCATAAACCTGCTGATCGCTGTAAAAGCTGCCGGGCAGGGTATGTGCTTTACGGATGTCAGGATCAATTTTCCAATTCATTTATAGGAAAGATGAATATAAAAAAGATGAAAGTATAAACATGTTTTTTTTAAATTTTCAGACAGGCACTTAAATATCTTACAAAATAGAACAAGTTTTTCTAAAAGCAAAAAAACGCAATACCTTTTACAGGCATTGCGCTTTTTTAAAATATTTGTCATTACTCTATCGTTTCACGGCCCATCGATTCTCTTCATGGTCCTTCAGTCCAACTTTCAACTTTTTCCTACCTTTTTTCTCTGCGTTCCTTTCGGTCATCACGAGTTTCTCGTCTGTCTTCACGCAGTTCTCTTTTGTCTTCGCCCACTTCTTCGCGGGTTTCAGCCAGATCTCTTTCCATAGTCTGTAGGAATTCAATCATCAGTGCTTTTTTGGTAGCAGCTTCACCAACAGAGGCATCGCCCAGATTTGCAAAAGTATAAGCCTTGAGTGTTTCATAAATATTTTTCTGACGGGAAAGGCGGGCAGCCTGTTCGTTACGATCGCTTTTGTCATCGCCTTTATCGCGAATATCATCACGGCGATTTCCTTTGTCACGGGCTTTATCGCGCGCATCATCTGCATGATCTTGTCCTTGACGGCTGTCTACGCGGTCACGACGAATTTCTCGGTTGTCGGAACGGATTTCGGAATTATCTTCGCGGATTTCACGATTGTCCTGTTTCAATTTATTTTCACTCTGCTCAATTTCGCGTTTCATAGCTGCTACAAGCTGATGTTTTGTTGAATTCACTTTATTAACATCCCCGGTTTTCCAAGCTGCTTCAATTTGTGCTAAATCAGCTCTGAAAGCGGCCAATTCTTTTTCGTCTCGTTCACGCTGAGCTTTATCAACTGCCAAATCGTGATGATCATCAGCTCGCTCAAGGTTATTGCGTACGGGTTGCGCCCAAACAAAACTGCTCATAAATAAAGCAGCTAATAGAAGAAATGCATTTGTCTTTTTCATAGAAATTGTATTAGTTTTAATAAAAGTTTTTTGTCATGCAGATGCCAATTTTAGGCCAAATTCAATATTGAGACGATAAAAATTTACAAAGGTTTAATTCTAAAATAAAAAAATAAAACCAAAAAGTTTAAAAAATTAAACCAACCATTATGTTCCCGCTTGACAATTCAGTTAGGTTAAACCCAGATTAGAGTTCAGTCATTAGAGTTCATGATGACGTAAAAGATGACGTAAAAGATGAGGTTAAAGATGAGGTTAAATATGACGTAAAAGATGAGGTTAAATATGACGTAAAAGATGAGGTTAAATATGACGTAAAAGATGAGGTTAAATATGACAGTACCTTTGATTACTTTTTGATTTAGATTCTAATTCAAAAACAATAAACTAAAACTCAGTGACCGGCCGGGCATCTGCCTGTTCGCCACAGCCTGATATTCAGCGCCCCAGATATTATCGACAGTACTGCGCAATTTTATTTTCACGAATGTAGTCTGAATTGTATATTCCAACTGTAGACAACCGGTTTGATAGGCTTTCAGCGCAGCTGTATTCTCGGTATCGAGATAGCGAAGACTATAATAATTGTGTCGGTAACGTACTGCGAATATTTTTTTTAAGTCCCAGTCAAAAGCGCCTGAAATACAATGTTCCGGCGTGTAAATCAATTGTTTGTTCTGCAGTCCCGGATCGGTTTCCAGCACACGTATTGCACGATTCATCTGGTATTGACCTTTCAGGGAAAAATAATGGGATTTAATATAATGTGCCAAATTAGCTGACAATTCCGGGCCATAAGCCCAAACATTGGCCAGATTTTTTGGTTCCCACAAAGCCCCGTTTGTCGGAGTCCATTGAATCCAATTGCGGACAAAATTGCTGTAAGCGCCTATCTCAAATCGATAATGGAACCTGCTGATTTCCAAATTTGAAAATCTGAATTTTACATCAGCACTCAAACTGTATTCAGGCAAAAGATTGGGATTTCCGCCAAGTGGCCAAAACCGGTCATTCAGAGTAGGGTAACGGTAGTTGTGTGAAATGGAGCTTTGAATTCTAAAATGACGCAGTTTTTCATTAATTTTGAAATAAGTAAAGTTAATACCTATTGCAGGCAGTAGAAATTTTCGATCAATAAGCTGTTCTCTTGCACTCAGATTCAAAACCCATTTGTAAGAAGTTATTTTTGAGGCTAATTTGTAAGTTGCAAAAAGTGCCAATTGCTGCTGACTTTTATTGTAATTATCAGAAAATGCCCTTTGATACTGCTGTTCCAGGCCCCAGTTTAATATATTTTCTTCATTGAAACTGTAAATTTGGGATGCTTTTATCAATGATGTAACTGTGCGGCTTTGAGATAACAGAACATTGTTTTTATAATCCAACCTTTCTATAGATAATGCAGCATCGGTCTTCCAAATTGATTTTGTACCTGCTTTCAACCAGGAAATTACATTTCTGAAAGATTCGTCCCATTGTTCTTCGTTATCGCCGACAGTTTGCAATAGATTGGGCGGAATCTGACGATAGGCATTCTGATACCAGTGTTTCCAACTCAATTGATGTCCCTTTCCCAAGCGGAGGGTGTTTTCCTGCATCAATCCCCAGGCTTCCTGTTCAGCATGACTGAGTCTTTTCATAGGTTTTGGATTCCCGAAGGCATTGACATCTCTGAAAAGATAATTATTATCGGCCTTCTGATAAAAAGTACGTATGCTTCCGGCATAGCGTTCATTTCCGTATTGTAATCTGAACTGTTGTTTCAATTCTCCAAAACTGCCCATTTGAATAAGCGCCATACTTTTCCAACCGCTGTTGAAATCTGAATTAGAACTGATCTGTAAACTTCCGCCAATTGCATTGTTGCCGTTTTGAGCGCTGTTTCCGCCAGATTGCCATTGCGCAGCATCGCTGAAAAGTACAGGGAGGAGACTGAGGTCGCTTTGCCCCAACATGGGATTCAAAATATTGACACCCTCCCAAAGAACAGCTGTTTGTGAGGCTGAGCCGCCCCTGTGAGTGATTGTTGATAAAAGTCCCGCACCGTATTGTTTGACAAAAACGCCAGCTTCCCGACTCAAAACTTCAGAAAGTGACTGTCCCTGATAATTTTGCAACAATTCTTTTCTGAAAAATTGTTTGGAAATGCCTTCGCTGAAAGGTTTGGCCGTGATTAGAGCAAAACTGTCCACAATATTGGTAAATGCAATGCTGTCGCCCTGTGCAGAAGCAATTCCTGCATAAAAATGTAAAAGCAAAATGATTATGCTGTGGCGAATCCGCATGAAATATTCTATCTTTGTATTTTGATAATCTGTTCAGCAAAATTAAGATTATTTAAGCTCTTTCAAAACCAAAGCCTGCTTTGTTCGTTCTTTTAAACAATAACATCTATCTATCGGTCCCATTTTAAGGATCTGAATCTGTACTAAAATATTAAAGTGAAAGAATTATCCTATCTCAATAAATATTTCTACAAATACCGTTGGCGTCTGCTTATGGGTATTTTATTCGTGATTATTTCCAATTATTTCAGGGTTTTACAACCACAGGTTATCCGATTTGCACTGGATATGGTGGTGGATAATGTTACAATTTATCGTGCCTATGAAGATTTTGAAGCACAAAAGACCCTTTTTAATAAAATTGGCTGGAGCCTGGTGTTTTTCGGCACATTGACTGTTGTTTTTGCCATTCTGATGGGCGTTTTTATGTTTTTTATGCGTCAGACTATTATCGTTATGTCCCGACTTATCGAAAATGACCTGCGCAGCGAAATTTTTGCACATTATGAAAAATTGCACCTTGCATTTTACAAGAAAAACAACACAGGTGACCTGATGGCCCGTGTAACCGAAGATGTGAGCAAGGTCAGAATGTATATCGGTCCGGCTGTTATGTACGGAATCAATTTGGTTTTTCTGATGGTGATGGTCATCTATGCTATGGTGCAGGTTAACGCAGAGTTGACGCTCTATTCGTTAATTCCGTTGCCAATTCTTTCTTTTTCAATTTATTATGTTACAAATATCATAAATAAAAGGAGTGAAGCTATACAAAAGCAGTTATCTGTAATGAACAGCTTGGCACAGGAAGTTTATTCCGGTATACGCGTTGTAAAATCCTATGTTCAGGAAGATGCAATGGGCAATTATTTTAGGGAGGAAGCAGAGAAATATAAGGAAAAATCATTAAGAATGGTAAGTGTTGATGCTATTTTTAGACCACTTATGCTCATACTCATCGGTGCAAGTACTATTATTACAATCTATGTTGGCGGTCTTTTGCTCATGAAGGGCAGCATTTCTGCCGGTAATATTGCAGAATTTATTATTTATATCAATATGCTGACCTGGCCCGTGACCTCTATTGGTTGGGTAGCCTCTATCATTCAGCAATCAGCGGCATCGCAGAAACGAATCAATGAGTTTTTGAAAACCAAGCCTGAAATTTTACCCGATATCAAAATTCCACAAAAAGAAGTGAGTGGAGCTGTTGAATTCAAGGATGTCAGTTTTATTTATCCCGATACCGGAATTTCTGCCTTGGAAAATGTGTCTTTCAAACTGTCAGCAGGTGAAAAACTGGCGATTGTTGGACGTACCGGATCAGGTAAAACTACGATTGCCGATCTTTTGTTGAGGATGTATGATGTAGAAAAAGGCGAAATTTTGGTGGATGGTATTGATATTAAAAAACACAACCTTTCTTCATTGAGACGTCAGATTGGCTATGTACCTCAGGATGTTTTCCTTTTTTCTGATACTGTAGCCAATAACATTGCTTTTGGCGCGCCAAATGCAGACCGTCAGCGCATTGAGGAATTTGCCAAATATGCTGCAGTTTATGATGATATAGTTGCCTTACCCGGAGGTTTTGACACTCAGATAGGGGAGCGTGGCGTTACCCTTTCAGGGGGGCAGAAACAACGCATTTCCATAGCCCGTGCTTTAATAAAAGAACCACAGATTATTTTATTGGACGATTGTCTGTCTGCCGTTGATACAAAAACGGAAGCAGAGATTACCGGTTATTTGCGCCGGGTATGCTCCGATAAAACTACGATTGTCATTACACACAGGCTTTATGCCTCCTTGCATTTTGATAAAATTTTGGTTCTGGAACATGGCAATATTGTTGCAATTGGCACACATGAAGAACTGATTGCTGCTAAAGAAGGTTATTATTATGAACTTTATGAAAAACATAGAGGGGAAGAACCTGTTTAATATATTGATCCAAAAAAATTACAGCGTATGAGAAATAAATTATTTTTCCTATTCATTTTGGTCATTCAGACAGTGTATAGCAATGCCCAAAATCAGCCCGATAAAAACATCAACCAAAGTCCGAAATCTGATAAATTAGATTTGGAAAAAGAGATGCGCGAATTGCAGAAAGATCTGATTTTAGATGATATAAAATCAATTTCGAAAGACGAAGCCGTCGCTCTTGAGCTTTTGGAAGAACTAAAAACAATTCCGAATTCAAATAAACGGGATATTCAACGTACAGAATTGGAGTTAGAATCCTGCACACTGCGCAAGGAGCTGAAAAATATGCAGTTGGAAATTATTGACAGTAAAATTTCAGGCAAAAATCTCACTGAAGCTAGAGAAAGTGAAATTCTGAACCGCAAAAAAGAAATCAATGATCGGCTGACAGACATTGAA
>JBIKQC010000509.1:0-3535 GCA_044349855.1 Saprospira sp. | reverse complement strand
TCAATCAGTTTGTTAGCCTGTTCCTGATTTAGTGGATAAAATGACCATCCGCTGTTATATATACTTTGATTCTTTATATTTTCGAACTGTTCCAAAATGATTTGCAGCGCGAAATTGGCACTATCAATAATATGATGCTCATCAGGATGCACCATCGTAACTTTTACTTCTATAAAATCTTCCCCTATTTTTAGGATATTAAATGCGTTTAATGATGACATCTTTTCAAATGCTTTAGTTTAAATATTTAATCTATTGAAAATAAATAACATAAAGGCAAAACAATTATTTATACCTTAGCTATTTAACATGAAATATAGTTGATTTTAATGATTTATTTACTTTTTACGGCCATATTAGAAAGGTTTTTTACACTCAAGCTGTATCTACCGAAAAAGACCGTTGTCCAGGCAAATTTTTCGGTTTTATTTTAACTGTTTCTTTAGCTGCAAATGATAAAAAATCATCATAAAAGTGAGGCAAATACAAAATAATATGAAATGGCTTTTTAAGATTTATTAAAATAACTTAAGTCGCTAAGTCGGTTGTCCAAAAAAGTATTAGACTGTGTAACGGAAGCACTAAAAAGATAAATTGTAATTTTTATAGACTGACCACAACAAAGAAAGGCTGCCGATTTAAAATCGGCAGCCTTTCTTTGTTACTGATAAAAGTTTTCGGCTCAAAACAAAAAAATATTTTATTTTAAAAATAATTGCAACAAAACTTGCATAATAAAACATTATGTTTTACTTTTGTATCAACAAATAAACAAATAAGACAGAATGTAAAACATTTTTATAGTGTTTAAATCATATAAAGCCATGAAAGAAACAATTACCATCATCCTTAGTGATGAAAAAAGCACAAAAGGGCGCAACCCCTATGCAGGTAACAATGTCCCTGCTTTGAATAGAAAAAATCAAAACAAAGCAATTAGCTCTCTAAAGAGAATATTGCTTCCCTTCTCTCATGCTCTAAAAATTCAGCGTTTAGAACACAAGCCAATAGCTGCAATCGGAAAAAATGTACTCCGATATAGATTTCCGCTGGCCATCATTGGTATAGCTTTTATGTTTCTATTTAAAAATGATAACACTCAGGCTATAAGTTATAATAACGATGACCATGAAGCGAATCATTCCGGTATAATATCAGGCATTGAAGATGGAGCTAATCGTACAGAAGAAGTAGAGCAAAAAACTAAAAAACAGAAAAAGAAAGAAGTAAAGTTAAAAGTAATTACTTCTGAAAAAGTAAAACGCTCAGAAAATGAAAAAACCTACCACATGCCGTCTATTCCTGATGCATCACATATAGAAAAGTCTGCGGAGCGTGAATTAGGAAGACATGCTCAGAAAATACGGGACGAATATATCAACAGATATGCAAAATTGGCTCAAAACGAGCAAAAGAAATATGGCATACCTGCATCTGTCAGTCTTGGCTTAGCTATTTTGAACAGTGATTTTGGTCATAGCCAAGCAGCGAAAGAAGGAAACAATCATTTTGGAATCAAATGCCATGAAAACTCGATTCCCATGGGAAAAGGAATGGTAGGACAATCTGTTAACAATGACATTTGCTATACTTCTTATGAAAGTGCCTGGGTAGCATTCAGAGCAAACAGTAAAATATTGGCAAATAACTATAAAAAAAATGTAAAAAAGGGTGACAAAAGTCATTTAAACTTCATTAGGGGATTGGAAAGTGCAGGTTATTTTACAAATAAAGGATACAGCGCGGATGCGTTGATGAATGTTATTGAAAATTATCAACTTTCAAAATTTGATTAAAATTTGATTATTTCAACAGAGTTTAGAATTTTTAGGTCTCAAACTTTTATATAAACTAGGTCAATAGAAACACTGGAAAAAGTTCTTCATTAGGTCTCAGGTCTCATTTATTAGGTCAAGTTGAGTGTTTCTAGATAGGTCGGCAAGCCCCAAGCTTCCGGCCTTTTTTTATGATAAAAAAATGATTAAGACAAATAAAACAGGAATATATCTGTTTGTTAATGATGTTAATTTAAGGTGAAAATTGTTTTACAAAGGCACAAAAACTTGAGATATAGACTATGAATACCTATATTGTGACAAATAAATATAAAATAATTTTCATGCGAAATATTACACTGCTTTTCCTTTTACTGTTATTGACTTATCCGATTCTTATTGCACAGGTTGAAGAAGAAGATGAAGTAAATAATATTGATACCCTGCCAAATGATCCATCAAAAGCAAAGCATACTCCCGATGACGATATTATTAAATTGGGCATGGCTGACTTTGATGACCGATCAAGAGAAGGCAGAGGTGTAAGGGCCTGTTTTTACAATGTTGAAAATCTATTCGATATAGAAGATGATACCCTCATCAACGATGATGAATTCCTTCCTAAAGGACCAAAGGGTTGGACTTATAACCGTTACCAACAAAAACTGAATAATATTTACAAAACGATGTCAGCTGTAGGCGGCTGGGGAGGACCACCTGAAATTATTGGTTTTTGTGAAATAGAAAACAGAAGAGTACTGAGTGACTTATTAACAAAAACACCATTTCAGAAATACGATTATAAAATTGTGCATGAGAATTCTCCTGATGCTCGAGGTATCGATGTTGGATTCATCTACAGGTCTTCGGCCTTTCAATATATTGGACATGAGCCAATCCGAGTAATTTTCCCGTTTGATATAACTGCTCGCACTCGTGACATACTTCATGTTTGGGGAAAAGTTAACGGAAAAGATACACTGCATGTTTTTATTAACCACTGGCCTTCGAGACGGGGTGGTCAGGCTGCTAGCGAACCACGAAGAATGATTGCTGCCGGACTTATACGAGCAAAAATTGATTCTGTATATGCAGCAACACCTAATGCCAATATATTGGTAATGGGTGATTTGAACGATCATGCCGAAGACAAAAGTTTGGTACAGGGACTAAAGGCTAAACATCATGTCGAAGATGTTGGAGATACAGACATGTTTAATTTCATGTACGAACTTGGCAAAAATTGGAAACTGGGCTCACACAAATATCAGGGACACTGGGGCACATTGGATCATATTATAGTTTCCTCACCACTAATCAAAAATAGAGGCGATGAAAATAGACTTCATGCGGGAGCTCAAGGCGGTAGAATTTTTGCCGCAAGATTCCTATTGGAAGAAGACCGTAGACACCTGGGCCTGCAACCATTCAGAACTTATGGTGGCCCTAAATTTTTGGGGGGATTCAGCGATCACCTACCGGTTTACATAGATTTATTATACAAAGATTAGAAAATATTTCTAAATATAAAAATCTGCCTTTTTCTCAAAGCTGACACGTTCCCTAGTTATAGGATGCTCAAATTCAATCCACTCTGCATGAAGGAAAAGACGCTTATCTTTAGTACCATATAAATCATCGCCGACAATTGGGCAATGTAGTCCACGAGAATGAGCAGCGTGTACTCTCAACTGATGTGTGCGTCCGGTATGCGGGAAAAAATGCACCAGAGATCGGTTTTCATAGCGTTTTAATAATTT
>JBIKQC010000508.1:0-3541 GCA_044349855.1 Saprospira sp. | reverse complement strand
ATTTTTAAAAATTCCCCAATGATTGTTACGATTACCTCCATCAAACTCAAAAGTATTTGGAAGTTTTTTGCCCTGTCTTATTATGCGCTGAGTATCAGTAAGCAGGTTGTAAAACAGAAAGGCTTTTTGAAATTCAAAAAAACCGGCATCGGAAAATTGCATTATACACTGACCGCCTGGGAAACTGAGGAGGACATGAAAGCCTTTGCCTATCAGGGCGGAGCGCATCAGGAATCGATGAAAGCCTCTGCCGGGCTTGCCTCTGAATTACGTACTTATTCCTATAGTGCAGAAAAACTTCCTGATTGGAAGGAGGCGAAGTCACTATTAATGGAAAAGGGAAATGTCCTTAGGTATTACAAATAAATGAAAAAAGGCAATTTGCCTGCATTTATAAATCATCAAGCTGCTTTTTGCTTCGCCCTCTCGGCCGATCCCCTTTATCCAATACAATTTCGTTATGGAGGTATTGTGCAGCAGCAGCTGAACCCTTCACCTTTGAGGCACATCGGGCCAACATGTCTTTTTCAAACTCATTTAAGACCGTTTTTCGCAGACCGCTTTCTCTCCAATTTAAATTGCTGCATCCTGATAAGATAGCTCTAGCCAAAGTCAAAGCGTCGAGCAGTGCCTGATTTGCGCCCTGTCCTTTAAAGGGACTCATCGGGTGGGCCGCATCACCAATCATAGTAACATATTCCCCTTTCCCCAACAATTGAGCGTCGATCAGATCGCGGTCATATACCGGATAGCCTGTAATTTGAGTTTCCTGAGTAGCTGCTAAAATCTGAGGAATAGGGTCATGCCAATTCGCTCTAAGGCAAGCTTCTTCTTTAAGTGCTTTAGGTCCAAGCGCACTCAATGCCATCGCCTCATTTTCCTGCATTGGGAAACTAAGTTGCCACATCACCGAATCGGCAGTATAAGGCATCAGATAAATTCTTTCATTACCATTGGCAGTTTGAAAAACCGTTGCAGAGTCCAGTAGAGGACTATCAATACCGTTGAGCGCACTCAAAGGACAAATGCCTAGGATTACGATACAACCCAAATAACGCAGCTGATTTGATTCCCCGATCAGCAACCTGCGAACTGTACTTCGAATGCCATCGGCAGCAACTATCAAATCTGTATTTTCCTGTTTTATCTTTCCGTTTACCTGAAAACTCAGTTCAACTCCTCCGTTAGCTTCTTTAAAATCAATTAATTGATGCCCCCATTGCACAGCTTCATCTCCACCGAGCTGTTCAAGAAGGGCCAAACGCAAAGCTTGTCGTGCAATATGTATATTTGTACGTTTTGGATTTGGTTTCTGTTCTAAATTTTTTCTCATTCCCCATTCTCCAATCACCTTTCCATCAGTAGTGTGCACTACATGTTTTGTGGAATTTACCCCATCTTTTAAGGAAAAAATACCAAATTCCTTTATGGCATTGCTTGCCTGCTGCAAAGTGAGTCCATAGCCCTGAGATCGGGCATCAAAGCTGTTATCGCGCTCGTATAATGTGAATGGAATTCCACGATGTAAACAAGCAAGCGCTAAAGCAACACCGCCGATTCCTCCGCCAATGATAGCAATATGCGGGAATTTTTCTTTATCAGCGATAGGAAAACTGTCGGAGCGAAGCAGTCCGGAGCCTCCACAGTTTACACAGGTATTAAGATGAAGATTTGGACGAACCAATTCAGATCCTTCTAATTTATTTTTTTCAAATTCATCGAGTATCTCCTGAAGCCTGGCCTGCACATGCTTTTTGAAAACTCTGCTTTTTTTGCCGTATCCCTGACATTCCTGACAGATAGTCCAACAAGTACTTTCTTTTTCCACTATTTTAATGTTAAATATCCGGTTCTTAATTCAAAATAAGTTTTACATATACGCTAACAATTTATTTCAATTTCTTCTTTTGTAAGTCCAGTGATCTTTGTTATCTGTTCAATACTTAGTCCATTTGATATTAACTCTATTGCAATTGCAATTTTTCGCCCAAATTTCAGACCTTCCTCATAAGCCGTGTCTACTACGTTTTTTAAATCGCGGTGACATTTTAGATGATGCTCATAAGTATTTTTTTCGATCTGAGAATAAGACTCAAGTTCTTCGGCTGTGAAAAATTGTGCTGCAACTTTTGTCAGAGGATTTATGAATATTATTTTTCCATAATCTACAGTTTGTTTATTTCTTCTTCTGAGAGGCCGGTTGCCTCTGTTATTTGTTCAATTTCAAGCCCCATTGATTTTAATTTTTTTGCTATTTCAAAGTTTCTTTTTATTTTCCCATCATCAAAAGCAGTATCTACCACATTTTTAATATCCCTATAATACTTCAAACTCTCTTCATACAATTCCCGTTCTGCTGTTGAGAATTTAGCAATTTCAGCAGTTGCAAATAGTTTTTCATAAATCTTTTCCTGCAAAGCCTGAGGCCTGTTCTGAAGTTTTGCCAAATGTTTAAACACAAAAAGCCATTTCTCAATTTTAGTTTCAAGGTTATCTACATTCTTTTCAAACTTAGGGAGTTCAATATAAATATAGGTCAGCTTATCATAAAAAAGCTTGTTTTTCTGATTTTTAAGCTGCACGGTATGTATATATTGTTTATCATCTTTATCCTCTTCAAAGATAAAGTCTAGAATACCAATGGTGTAAACGGCTTCCAATTTAAAATCCCAATCATTTCCTTTAATAGCCTGCTGTTGAATCGGGAATGAGGAATAATACACGCTTCTCTCTTTAAAGAAATTCTGTTTTGCCCGCTGTACTTCCACAATAAATTTTTCTCCGGTTTCGCTTTCACAGTAGAGGTCAAAAATGGCTCTGCGGTCAAATTCACTGCTGGAAAGATTTTCATTCTTTTTATAAGTCAAATTTTGGATCTTATGTTTTTCGGGCAATAATTGATTCAGAAAATCAATAAGTAAATCCTTATTTACTTCCTCTCCAAAAAGTTTTTTAAAACCAAAATCTGTCAGTGGGTTTATGTATTTATCTTCTAATGCCATGTTTTTCAATTTATTCTTGACTTGTAACTATTGCAAAGTTAAGGTATTTTAACCTTGAATGCAATTTTGGAGTGGAGTTTTTAATCCCAAATGGGTGATGTATGTGTTTATTTGTTCTTGGATTATTATAAATAGTAATTTAATTCAAATTGAAAATCATGCAGGTGGTCAGTAAATTTTATCAATGGCGGTTTTTTTAAATATAGGAATCTGAAATAAGAGAAGAATTATCACTCATATCCCAGTCGAATAAAATTCCAATCCCGTCAACGTAATTTCAATTCCATCCTCAATATTTGGATTTTCTCCTATAAGATCCGTTAACATAAAAGAAATATACAATTGGCCATTTGTGAGAAAAATATCCATAATGCATTTATTTTCGAGCATAAAAGCATATCGAATTTTTCCCCTACAGATAAAATATTCCCCCTCCTGACGGATACCGGAATCCTCATCTTTAAAGTCTTTCAGCATGCGGTGGATCAGAAGGTCTTTGAAAAGGACTTCCACAGGAATTGATAGCTTCTCATTTATCG
>JBIKQC010000480.1:0-3868 GCA_044349855.1 Saprospira sp. | reverse complement strand
AAGAAATTGAACGAGTGCGCTCTGCAATGAGAGCTGTTACAGGTAAACCTGCTACCAAAACTATTAAAGAAAAAGTGGTAACCTGGGAAGAAAAATCTGTTTGGTCCGGCCGTTATTTACACCATGATCCGGCAAAACGGAGTAATGGCAAAAAATACGATAAACCCGGTAAAGGCAAGAAAACCCGTCCGAAGGAATATTACAAAAAGAAAATGAAGGTAGAAACAATAGTAGAAAAAGAAGTCCCTGATCCCGATGCTAAAATTGATGTTTCTTCTACCCGTGAAACACTAAAAAGAATGACCAATGATTCTGTTGTCATGAATGTCTTCGCAAAAAATGACAGCCGTTGGAAAGACTATGTTATTGTTCAGGATGTAACCGGCAGTATGTATCCTTACCTGACTCAAACGCTGCTTTTCCTGAAAGAACACATGAAAAGTAATGAAACTGAGAAATTCGTTTTTTTTAATGATGGCGATAAAAATCCGGATGGACTTATAGGCCGTACCGGAGGTACCTATTATGTGAGTTCTGGAGATTATACCGAGATTGAAAATACCGCTTTTGCTTGTATGGAAGGCGGAAATGGAGGCAAGGCACCCGAAAATGATATAGAGGCAATTCTACACGGTTATACCAAATTTCCAAATTGTAAAGGTGCTGTCTTAATAGCAGATAACTATTCAAGAGTGCGAGATATAACACTCATTAAAAGGCTTTTAGATGCCAAAAAACCTGTTGATATCGTCATTTGCGGGGCTGCAAAAAATGGAGATGTGAATATTGACTATCTGTATATTGCACAAATTACAGGCGGCACAATTCATACATTATCAGAAACTTACACAGATCTGAATAGTAAAAAAGATGGAGATTTTTTTAAAGTTGGTTCCCAACAATTTAAAATGGAAGGTTCAAGAATAAAACTGATTAAACAGGAAGGATGGTAGGTTAGATCTAAAGACCTTAGAATAACAAGTTTAGAGATAGTAAAAGTTGAAAAAAAGCTGTGGAAATAAAATTTCCGCAGCTTTTTTTTATTGAATTTTAAAACTGAGCATGTTTCAAACAGTTAATGTACTTCCGGCATTTTGCATTCCTCTTCTGGTTTTCTGCCACACATTTGACATTCTCCAATCTGATTTTTCAGCATTGGATTATTTTGAGCGCAGGATCCTCTGAAAGGTTCACCTTTTACTATGTAACGAATATTCATCAGTACGATACCTATAAATAGGACTACAAAGGCGACTGCAAAGGTGGTCAGAGTTGAAAAAAACATAACTTTAGAATTGTGACTAGGTTAATTTAAAAAATCATCATAACTGTTAAGAGGCAATAAAATACAGTGAACTGCTTACTCTTCTTCGAATTCGGCAGATACTTCAGACAGGATGATTTCTTCCTTAGCTTGTTCTTCTATTTGGTTAACTGCTTTTTCGACTAATTGGTGAACTGCAGGTTTTTTCTCAACTGCAATAGGAGTACTTATAAGTTCAGCTTTGTGTAAGTTCTTTTTAAAGAACTTTGCACGCTCTTCCAAAGAGCGTTGAGTGATCGTTTTTTTCATTGATTTAATTTTTTTGTGATGTTTTTAGAATTTTTTTAACTAGTGCATAAGTAATTTTAATTTCGTTACAAATTAAGAAATTTCCTTGGTATAAATAAAAAAAAGCTCTGCATTTTTGCAGAGCCTTATATTTTTCAATTTGTTGTGAAATTAAAACAATAAAATATCTTAACTGCCTGCTCCGGATTTTTTCCTAAATCCGATGGATTTTTTATTGAAAATATCGTCATCATTGCTCAGTTTCAGAGTTGCCACATCTTCATAAGTGATTATATTGAGCATAAGCGGATTACGTTCTTCAGCAGGCATAGCCGCCAAACGAAGGCTCTGATTTTTGGTAATCTCATTGATGACATTGCGCACACTGCGGGCATTTCCAAAATATTTATCGCGGAAGTCGTAAAGGAATTCCAAATAACGTTTCAGATGCTCCATTGCTTCTTCGTTGGCAGTAAGTCCTTCCTGTTCCAACATCAATAGAGCAATTTGGAAGAGCTCTGCGGCAGAGTAATCTTCAAATTTCAGGATTTTATCGAAACGTGAGCGAAGGCCCGGATTGGCTTTGAGGAAGTTTTCCATATTATCGGGATATCCTGCCACAAAGACAAAGAATTGACCGCGATTGTCCTCCATACGTTTCAAAATGGTTTGAATAGCTTCATTGCCATAATCGCTGCTGCCACCCATATTTCCGGCACCTCCCGATGTGAGCGCATAAGCTTCATCGATAAATAGAACACCGCCCATTGCTTCATCCAATTTTTCGGTAGTCTTAATGGCAGTTTGTCCGACATAACCGGCTACAAGTCCCTGTCGGTCAGTTTCTACAGTATGACCACGTTCCAAAATACCCAAAGCTTTATAGATTTTGGTGAGGATTCGGGCCACAGTTGTTTTTCCTGTACCGGGATTGCCGATAAAAACGGTATGCAAAAAGAATTTATTGAGCACATTGCGTCCGCTTTCGCGGTAAAAACGCACGAGCCGCACCATTTCTTCAATTTCAGACTTGACATTGTCCATACCGATGAGGCCTTTGAGTTCCTTCATGGCCAATAAAAGCAATTTTTCGTCAATTGGAAGATTCGGCAGTCTTTTCGGACGCTCAATGTCGATATGTTCAACATCTGAAAGTTCTATAGTTGCAAGTGCTTCCTTATCAAACTGAGTAGGATTAGCTGCAGACATGATGCGCAGACCCAAATTTATCTTAGCCTGTTCTATCAGATCATTTACAAAACGGGCATTACCAAATGTTTTATCGCGTTTGCGGTAAGCTTCGGTAATAATCTCATCAATCATTTCCTTTGCAGGTAAAGAGAGCTGAACAGCCTTTTTGGTACAGGCAAATTCAGAAATAATGGAAAGTTCTTCAGGCAGATAATCAGAAAATTCAAAATTGAGTTTGAAACGGGATTTCAAGCCCGGATTGGACTCGAGAAAATGTTTCATTTCCTTTGGGTAGCCGGCTACAATAACGGCCATATCACCTGCACCGTTCGACATTTCTTTAACCAGAATTTCAACCACCTCACGTCCGAAATCCTTGCTATCATCATTGGTACGGGCCAAAGAATAAGCTTCGTCTATAAATAGTACACCACCACGGGCTCTTTCAATAGCATCCTTTACTTTGGGTGCAGTTTGTCCGATGTATTCACCGACCAAGTCAACACGGTCCACTTCGTGAACATGTCCTTTGCTGAGCAGACCCATGCTTTTATAAAGTTTGCCCATCATTTTAGCAACGGTTGTTTTTCCGGTGCCGGGATTACCGATAAAAACGGAGTGTATGTTAATTTCTTCATCTTCACTGAACCCTTTTTCTCGACGGAGTTTCAGAAATTTTAGATAATTTGCATGATCGCGAACTTTCTGTTTGATACTGCTAAGACCAATAAGCTCATCGAGTTTGAGCATAACGGTTTCAAAATTATCCTCACCATCCATTTCTTCAGCGAAGACCACCGGCTGAAACTGATTTGGCAGCACCGCACCGGCAATTCCCTCTACAAAATCCTCACGGACTTCAAAAGGAATAACCGCCAAGAGCGTGTCCATGAAAATAATTTCAGCAGTATAGTTGTCTTCACTCCAGGAGCCTTTGATGTTTGACCCCCAATGAATGGTCAGGTCTATTGCATCGTCCTCAATGTCAACATGATGCAGCTTTACGGTCTGTCCTTTGAGCTGACGGGCACTATTCATAAACTTTACCGTCAATTCGCAGTACCAACTTTTACCTTTGAGCATATTTTCGAGTAAAATCTCGGTATATACATAGCGCGTCTCTTC
>JBIKQC010000167.1:0-8646 GCA_044349855.1 Saprospira sp. | reverse complement strand
CAAAGGTTTTAAAGTAAATACGTTCCTCTTTTGGAAGATCATCGTAAGGTCCTTCGTACAATTTAAGGGATTTTAAATTGAGATATGCCTTAGAATCAAGGATTTTAACACCACTTTCTTCAATATAGAAGTATTTGGTGGCCACTTTTTGCCCATCTATGTAGGCCTCCCAATAATAGGTGCCTTTTTTCCAAAATGTACCGATTTTTTTATTTCCCCATCCTTCACGAATATAAACTATATTATCATACTTACTTACCTTTCTGTCAAAACTGAGATCACAAAGCTCTTTTCGGCCTTTTTTCAGAGAAAAACATTTGAGGTTTATTTTTACATTCCAATCCTCTTCATCGAAAAGTTTATTGTAAAAGGAGAGTTCTGCATAAGCATAAGCTGTCTCGTAACGGTCGAAAACCTGACGGTATTTCTTTTTATTATCGGCCAACCATTCTGTAGAACCGTAAACTTTTAAGTCACGGAACTTAAATTTTATAAAATCAGGATCTATAATCTTTGACATTTTTAAGTTGATTGTGAATCAGTACATGTTCAAAAGAACATAATCATTACATTTTCACTGCTTTGTTTGTTTCAAGACAGTAAATTCTTTTTACCTTTATTCTGATAAGATGAAAGTAAATTCAAATATAACTAAATTTGAGGCAAAAAGCAAGTGACAGAGCGTCATTATTTAAAAAATAACGATTTGGAGCAGGTCGAATTATTATAAAAGCTCCAAACATTTTTTCAGGCTCTCTCTCCAATAAGGTATTGCAATACCAAAATCTGACTTAATTTTTGATTTGTTCAGCAAGCTGAAATGCGGACGTCGGGCAGGAGTGGGGTAGTCCTTGGTTTCGATGGGGAATACTTTTGTCTTCATACCTTTTATATCAAAAATAGCTACTGCAAAGTCGAACCAACTGCAGACACCTTCATTGCTGTAATGATAAATACCCTGCCAGCCCGGACCGCTACCTGCCTCTGAAATTTTTATCAGTTCAAGCATCACCATAGCTAAATCTGCTGCGTAGGTGGGTGTACCTATCTGATCGAAGATGACGCGCAATTCAGGTCGATCTGCACCCAGTTTGAGCATGGTTTTAACAAAATTGTTTCCGAAGGAAGAATAAACCCAAGAAGTACGAATGATCAGCGTTTCGGCACAGATTTCAGCTGCCCTGTTTTCTCCCTGCAGTTTTGAGAGTCCGTAAACCGATTGAGGATTGGTCTCATCCTCCTCTTTGAAAGGTGTATTCTGACTGCCGTGATAGACATAATCAGTAGAAATATGCAACAGTTTTGCCCCAAAGCGTGCCGATGCACGGGCTAAATTTTCTGCCCCTGTCACATTTACTTTTATTGCATTATCCATATCGCTTTCGGCCTTATCCACCGCAGTATAGGCAGCACAGTTCAAACAATATGCAATTTCTTCCTTTCTGAAAAAATCGATCAATGACTCAGCATCGCAAATGTCCAATTGGTCAGAATCAGTAAAAATAAACCTGAATCCGGGCAGATAATTGGCTTTAGCAAGTTCCTGAAGTTCGCTGCCAACCTGTCCGGCTGATCCTGTGATGAGTATAGTTTTCATTGTATGTTACTTAAGTTCTTTAAATTCAAGATTTTCGAATCCGACACTGTGAATACCGCAGACCATTAACAGGTATTCTTTGCTTTCGAGCTCATTGTCTCTTTCTTTAACCCTTTTTTTTAAGGAGATCCAATATTTTTTCGTCTGTCTTTTTGCCCATGGCTATTTTTTGAGGGATAATGATAAATATGGAGAAAAGAAAGGAGGTTTAGATCCAAAAACAGTCGACATGTTCTGCCAAAGTTGGCAAAACCTTATCTTTATCGGACAATAAAGCTTCTGTAAGATTGATGCCCCAGTCGATTTTAAGCGCAGGGTCGTTGTAAATAAGGCCTCCTTCATCGGCTTTTGAGTAGAAATTATCGCATTTGTAGAAAAACTCTGCTGTTTCGCTCAGAACCACATATCCGTGGGCAAACCCGCGTGGAACATAGAGCTGCAGTTTGTTTTCAGCGCTCAGTTCTATCCCGTATGATTTGCCGTAAGTTGGAGATCCGACGCGGAGGTCGACCACCACATCCAACACCTTACCTTCCAAAACCCTTACCAACTTTGCCTGTGCTGAATCTTCTTTTTGGAAATGCAATCCGCGCAAAACACCAAAAGTAGATCTTGCCTGATTGTCTTGAACAAAAGGACGTGTAATACCTGCTTCTTCAAAGGTTTTTTGATTGAAGCTTTCAAAGAAATAGCCTCGTTCGTCACCAAAAACACGAGGCTCAAATACGACAAGTCCGGGAAATTCTGTAGTTGTGAATGGCATTTTATAGAGATAAAAGATTAAAGATTAAAGATGAAAGGAAGAGACGTTCGACCGAACGTCTTGAACTGAATATCAGTAACCAAAAAAGACAGATAAGCGAAGGGACGGCTTTAGCCACCTGAAGCAGTACATTGTTTGAAAGAACAGAAAGTTCAATTTACATATTATTATTTGTCATTATTTTTTGTTGGGCAATTTCTACCGCCTTATGCAATTTTTCCTGCAACATTTTTAGTGAGGGCAATGCAGTGAGATATTCTGCCACTCTGATATTGCTTTTATCCAATTGCATTAATTCTACATGTTCTTCATTTTTACCAGTGCAGAGTATCAATCCAATGGGGGTGTTTTCTCCTTCAACCTGCTCATGTTTTTCGAGATAGCGTAAATATAATTCCATTTGACCTTTGTAGCTTGCTTCAAATTCACCAATTTTTAAGTCGATTGCTACCAAACATTTGAGCCTGCGGTGGTAAAACAGCAGATCGATATAGTAATCACGATTATCAATACTGATGCGTTTTTGACGGGCTAAAAATGCAAAATCACTTCCCAATTCTATGATAAAGCGTTGTAATTCTGCTATAATGCTTGTTTCCAAATCTTTTTCAGAATACATATCATTTAACCCGAGAAAATCTAAAAAATAAGGGTCTCTAAAAACCAAATCAGGATTTAGTTTTTGTTCGTTTTTTAGCAGTTCCAGATCATTTTGCATTGTCAATTCAGGCTTTTTACTGATTGCAGTACGTTCGTATAATAAAGATTGTGTTCGTTCTCTAAATGTTCTGAAACTCCAATGTTCCAACTTGCACATTTGTATGTAAAACTCCCTTTTCAACGGGTCTTCCATGAACATTATCAGTCGAAGGTGTGACCAACTCAATTGTCTACACAGCGTGTATACAATTTGCTCATCAGCAAAAACTGACGCAAACTGCATACATTGCCTCAATTGTTTCTCGCCCCAGCCCTTACCGTATTCTGCTTCTAATTGTGTTGAAAGGGAAGACACAATTTGTTTGCCATATACAGCTCTTTCATTGCCAAGAACTTCATCATTAATGCGTTTGCCTACTTTCCAATACAACAGGGTAATCTCGGCATTAACAGCCAAAGCCACATTTTGACGACTTTGAGCTATCAATAATTTAATGTCACTGGTTATTTTTTTATTCTCTAATTCTTTCATAGCATAAACTATTAACCATTATAAAACAACTTTACTCAATACACCGGATTTGGTCTTTAAGAAAATCGAGATAAAATACGTCATATACTTGAAATCCTTTGCTCCAATTCAGCAGTACCGTATCAATTTCAAAATTTTTCAATTTTTTAAGTGCCGATTTAGGCAGAGGATAACTGCATTCGTAAACAGTTAAATCCCCTTTTTTCTGCGCAGCTGCTCCCTTGTAAGTTTTTATTGTCAATTGCTTGCCTTTGATGGAATTGAATGTCAGCGTGGCATTGGACAGAATTGATCCCATTTGGGTTTCAGCCTCTTTGTCCTGAAAAGTAAGCAGCAGATGCAAGGCTACCTTCTCTTCGCTTTGCACCAGAAACCCCTCACATTCCAAATAATCTTTTTCTGCAAAAAAGCGACGCTGTGCTTCAGGGGTATAACCAAAGAATATTTTAGCTTTTAATGCCTTTTTTTCCTTACCGCTGAACTCATCGCTGACTATATATGACCATTCGCAAACAACTCTGCTGTTTTTTGCGTTATTCTGTCCATAAAGGCCTTCCAAAAAAAGAAAAAGAAACGGTATAAAAAAAAATCTCATCTTTGCAACAGGGCTTGATTTTGTGAAATTTCCAGAATAAATTTGTGGAAAATAGAATCCGCTTTCTCGCGACAAATATACAATTGTTTTTGTGATTTAATATGAATTTACTTCAATGAAAGGCTATCTTCAGGACAGTTCACAGCAAAAGACGGAGCGTCTGAAAAAGGCAATTGCTAAGACTCCCTTCTCCCAAGGCACTACCACAACTTTGTTTGATCAATGGTTTGATCTGCTCTGTGACAGGAAAAGAGATTTTGAAACAGATGCATTGCTCTATGCCCTTGCCATAAAATATCCCGAATTGAATGACAATGCCAATGAGCGTTTGAGCGATAAACTGACAGGTGCTTTCAATGCTGCTACTCTCGAAGAAAAAGGCTGCATTCATGTGATGGGCAACACAGGATTGAAAAAAACGGAGATTAAAAATATCCTCAAAGAGCTGAATATTGGCTATTCGACTATTCCGGAAAAATCGACTCATATTTTATTGGGCAAAAGCCTGAGTGAAGAAGAGTTAAGCTTGGTACTGGAAAATAAAGCAAAATGGATACTGCTCACTGAACCCATTTTTTTTGATTTCTGTAAAATTGCAAGATCCGAGGATTTTGATAATCCGGAAGCTATCAACCAACTGCTGCTTCATGAAGATGAAATCAATGTAGAACTAGGGTTGGAATTGCTCAAAAGCAACGCCTCTCCAAAAGATTTTCTGACAGAGATCTTCGGAATTTACCTTTTTTCCAAAAACAAAGAACTAATTACCAAAGCTGAAAAACTGCTGAAAGTCTATGGTTCCGTTGCACTGAAAGGTAAAATGTCTAAAATTAGAAAAGAGATTTTAACTCCTGAATTCGACAATTGGTTAGCTGCTGCCGGATTGAATATTGGCAATTTTTATCGGATAGCTTATTTAAAAGACCCCCGGGTTGTTTCTTATTTTAATAAGGCTATTCCAATGCTGAACGAACAGGGACTCGACCGATTTTTGGATGAGGCTATTATCAGATGGGCTTTTTCTTCAAGACCTCAGCATGTTTCTGTGCCTTCGGAGGTGGATTTTGAACGCTTTGCCCATAAAATTTATCAGTTTGGAGGTCTTAAAGAACTGACTGTAAACATACAAAGTCAAAAACATCTGAAGATATTTCCCAAGGGTATTTCTACACTCTCTGAACTTCAAAGTCTTATTATTGCTCCATCATTGATAGAATTTCCGCTGGAACTGCAAAAATTGCCAAAACTGAAATCTCTGTTTTTGAACACGGTATTTATGAGTACGCTGGATCATGCATTTGCTCGAGGATTTGAAAAGCTGGAATACCTGAAACTACATCTTTGCCGACTTGACAGGCTTCCAAAAGGCATTGGCAATTTGCAGCAACTGAAAGTATTGGATATCAGCGGTGGTGATCTGGTTGAGCTTTCCCCTGAATTGAGACAGTTAAAAAATCTGGAGGAATTGAATCTGGAAAATAATAAGTTTAAAGAACTGCCCGAAATCCTATTTCTGATGACTCAACTTAAAAAACTGAAAATCAGAAACCGTTGGTCAGAATCGGAAATAAGGAATATTGAGGCACTGAAACACAGTTTGCCCGATTGTGAGATTATTTATTAATCAAAAACAGCTGTTTGGTTGGAATTTTGATGTAAGGGAAATGATTCTAAAAGTTAGCGTTTCTATGAAAATCAACAACATAATATATTTTGTATTGCTTTTACTGTTTATAATAGGCTCTGAGTCTGTTATGGGACAGGTAATTGATACAAATAACAACAGCAACGACAAGGGCCGATCAAATAGAGATAGATCCAACAACAAAAACGAATCCAAAACGGAAAGTCCTGACAGCCTTACTGAAGATCTTGAAGAAGTGCCAATGATTGGCAAAGGAAAAGATGAGGAAAAAATTGAATTGAACAATATCAGGCTTCAAACCTTCGAAGAACAAAAAATTGTGATTGAAGGCAAAAAAGAATTTTCGAAAAAACCTACCAAAAATAAAGCCGATAAAAAAGACAAAGCCGGTATTTCTCCTCCCGCAAAACTGTTCAGAGTAAGATTGCAGATTCAGAATAATAATCCACACCCGATGTGGTATCTTATGCCCTATAACGGCGCAGTAAAGCTGCCTGAGAATGGACTTTTTGAAGCAGAACCTACGCTTGTCAGCGGAAATAAAATGATCAATTCAAGAAAATATATCGGGAAGGACCCCGGTACTGAACTGATTGAATTGCTCTTTACGGGTGTTGAAAAACAGCATTTTAGAGCATTTTTACTGCCTGCCGGCGGGAGTCTGCTCCTGAGTAATTATAATATTGACTGTTGGCAGGACGCTGAAACTGTTGAATTTTGGGCAGTAAAGGAACTAAAAGCCAACAACAAAACTGATTTGCAGGATTGCCTGCCATTTTCCGTTCTTTCCTCCCCTAAAATTATTATTCAATGTCATAAGGAAAACGGTTGCAGTCCCGAAGATTTAGAGATTGAAAATAAGGCAGAAGTACCTGTTGAAAATATTCAATTTATAAAAGCCGACAAAGTAAGCAAGTATCTTGTTCAACTCACAAAAGGTTAGTTTCATGATTGGCCAAGAAGAAAAACTTGCCCGATTGCAGAACTTTTCCTAATTTTGTTCAATAGATTGTTTTTACATTTTGCCCACATAGCTCAATGGAAGAGCTACGGACTCCTAAGCCGTAGATGCAGGTTCGATTCCTGCTGCGGGTACTAATCATATAGAAAATGCTAAAATACCCATTTTTACGTTATTTTCGCTACGTTGCTGTTGTCGAAGGTATATCTTTTCTGCTGCTTTTTGGTATTACAATGCCACTAAAATATTATTATGAAATACCCGGGCCCAATATGATTGTGGGTTCTGCGCATGGGTTCTTTTTTGTATTGTATGCCATCCTGCTTTTCCTTACTGCTTATAAACATAAATGGACCTGGTTGAAAATGGCCTTGGTTTTTGCAGCATCAATAGTGCCATTTGGCACTTTTATTGCCGACAAGCCTCTTTTCAACGAAAAGCCCAGTCTCCGCTAATTTTCGTATCAATATACTGAGATTGATTTATAAAGTAATAGAATGTTCGTTATAATGTTAATTATAACGTCATTGTATTAAATGACTTCTTCAAGTACAGTTGAGAACAATAAAAAATAAAAAAGCCCCCGACTAATCGAATCAAATCGATAGTCGGGGGCTTTTTCGGATTTAAGTCTAATGTTTTTTCCAGTCGTGGATAATATTAGCCACCTCTTCTATATACACATCCTGTTTCAGGGCTTTGTGCCAGGTTTTCATACTGTTAACCCGCATTGTATCGGCAGCGAGATATTCTTTGTCAGCTTTAAGGGGATGAATCGCCAAATCTTCAATTTCTTTATTTATATTTTTGAAACGCTCAGCTTCCTTGTCAATTTCCTGTTGACTTTTTTCGTAAGCTTTGTACTCAAGAGGGTACTCGGTTTTTTCCTGACGGGATTTCAGCCATTTAGCATTCTCGTCTATCAATTGGAAGGTTTTATGTGATGCAAGGCGTTTTGCACTTTTCTTTTTAATTTTATCCATCACCTTAGTAGCCTCACCAGTCTCTTTATAGTTCGCTTTTTCAATTTCAGACCAGGCCATAGGATAGTCTTCTTCTTTTTCTCCAACGGTCATATAGCTGTAAGCCCCCGGCAGTATAATATCAGGAACTACACCGCGAAGCTGAGTTGAACCGCCATTAATACGGTAGAATTTTTGTATGGTAATTTTTATGCTGCCTAATTCACCGTATTCTTTGAATTTTTCAGGTACAATAGCATCGAGGCTGAAAAAGCGCTGTACGGTACCTTTTCCGAAAGAAGAAGGAGAAGTCCCCACAATTATGGCTCTACCATAATCCTGTAATGCTGCTGCCATAATTTCGGAAGCTGATGCAGAGTAGGAGTTGATTAAAATCACAAGTGGCCCATCGAAAAGTACAGATTGATCGCGGTCTTCGTAAACAAATGGCTTGGAATTTCTATTTTTTACCTGAACAATTGGACCTCGTTCCATGAAAATACCTGTCATGTCAACAACATCGGTCAATGAACCACCTCCATTGAAGCGGAGGTCTATAACGATGCCGTCAATTTTTTCTTTGAGCAGTTTCTCTACTTCAGTTTTTACATCTTTTGCACAACGGCGACCGTTAGGGTCATCGAAATCGGCATAGAAGCTGCGAAGATCTACAACGCCAACCCTCACACCTAATTTATCATGTTCGATAACCGCTGATTTTGCATAACTTTCTTCCATGATTACTACATCACGGATAATCGGAATTACTTTTATAGCCCCGCTGGCTTTTTTGACAGTTAGGCGTACTTCAGTATCTTTTTTGCCACGAATCATGGGCAATACATCGTCGATACGCATATCAATTACATCAACAGGTTCTTCAGTACCCTGAGCAACTTTGATGATTTTATCGTTCACTTCCAACTCACCC
>JBIKQC010000078.1:0-12544 GCA_044349855.1 Saprospira sp. | reverse complement strand
CTTTCAAAATTTTAATTATTGAATATGAATAATTGTTTAATACACTTTCGATTGATGTTTGCACTTGCAGCGCTACTTTTAAGTGTTGCCTGTGATTCACCTTCAAATTGCACCAAAAAGGTTGTGGATGAGCGCGATGTTTTTACCTATTTTACAGCTGCAGAGAAGAGAACTGAGCCAAGTATTGGCGAGGCAAAAGCATTAAAACACCCCGGAAAAATCTTTTTGGCCGATGATTTTATTTTTCTTACTGAAGAAAAAGAGGGGCTTCATATTATTGATAATCGAGACCCTAAAAATCCGAAACAATTAAAATTTATCAGCATTGAAGGGAATTGGGATATTGCCATCAAAGGTAATATACTTTATGCCGACAGTTATGCCGATTTATTGGTATTCGATGTCAAAAATCCTGCAAATCCAAGATTTATCAGGCGTGTTGACGAAGTATTCAATTGGGACAATGTAATTGGCCGTTTCAAAGAAGCAGGACTTGAAAAAGAAATGGTCAAAGAGGTAAAACATATCAGACAGGAATACCTTATTGCCTGCGATGAGGAAGTGGATATTAAAAACAAAAATGCGGAAGGTCAGGCAGGATCAATGACCCGTTTTTCTGTAAGCGGTAATTTTATGTATACGGTCGATAACCTCGATCTTTATATTTTTAATATTCAGGTTGCAGAAAATCCAATTCTTGCCGATAAACTGAGGGTAGATGACAAAATTGAAACCATTTTTTCCTACGATAAACGACTCTTTATTGGTGGTTTACAGGGTGTTTATATTTACGATAAGACAAATCCCTTAAAACTTAAAAGGTTGGAGCATTTCAAGCACATCGAATCCTGCGATCCAGTAATTGTTGACAATGACTATGCCTTTGCTACCATGCGCAAAGAATCAAGCTGCCGTCAGGGGAAAAATGCCCTTATGGTATTGGATGTCAAGGATTTTAATAATGCTAAACTTGTTGCCGAATATCCGATGCAGCATCCTTATGGTCTTGATGTAAAAGACAAACGCCTTTATATCGCCGATGGTGAATTTGGATTAAAAGTTTACGGCTTGGATGACATGATGAAAATTGACAGTTCACTTTTGGCTAAAGATACTAGTTTTCATAGTTTTGACCTAATTGCACATTATTACAAACCACTTTTGGTGATGATCGGTAAAGACGGACTTTTTCAATTCGATATCAGTAATCCTGACAGTTTGATACGATTGGGTGCTATAAAAGCGTTTGGTAATTAAATAATTTCCTGATGATATTTCTCATCATTATTGTTAAGTCTGATCATTTTCGAAGTCATTAATTAACATTATTTTTGATATCGAAATTTATAATAATCAGCAAAAATAATAATATGGAATTGATAATCACTGACGAAAAAACACTTGGACAAATAAAAGGAGAATTTAGTCTAATGTTTCCTCACCTTAAACTTGAATTTTACGGAATATCACATAATGAGGGCGAAGGAAGCTCCGAAAGATTTATACTGGAAAATTCAATGAAATTGAGTGAAGCCCGTAAAAAACATAACGAAGGACATTTGAATATCAGCGCTAACAATAAAACGAATACCTTAGAAATTCGTTTTAAGGAGCATTATGGATTAAATGTTCAGGTTTTTAGAAAATCGGGTAATCTTTGGATGCAAACTACTGCTACTGATGAGTGGACGCTTTTACATCAGGAAGAAACGGCCTTAGCACACGATAAACATTGGGATTTGGAAGAAAAAGAATTTCCGGATCTGTCATAGAATATTGAATCTTTATCAATTTTGATTGATTTCAATGCTGCAATTCCCTCTTGTTGGGAATTGCGGCATATTTTTTTATTGTGAATTAACATAATTTGAGCTCGCTTGCACGATTTTAATGTGAAAACCTATTATTTTTACCTTTGATTCGGATAATAGTTTTAAAATCATCGAATTCATCCTACAATATGAGCATACTTGCTAAACTGAAAGAATTAGAATCTGTTTCCAGGAGATTGGATCCTACGCCTGAAGAAAGAAAATCCTGGCGCGAGGCAGTTTCCGACTATTCCGATATTTTTTTGGATAATATTGAAACAATAAAAGCATATATAATTTCTGAAGACAGAGGCAGGGCGATACATGATACAACAATAGGCGAACCCAAACCTATAAAAGAGCTTTTGGACGCTATTGCTTTCAATGTAGATCGTCCCGGACTAAATCCTGCTTCCGGAGGACATTTGGCTTATATTCCCGGCGGTGGACTTTTTCCTTCGGCACTTGGCGATTATTTGGCAGCGGTATTCAACCGTTATGCCGGTATGTTTTTCGGGTCTCCCGGAGCTGTGCGCATGGAAAATCAGCTTTTAAACTGGCTTTGTCAGCAGATGGGCTATCCGGAAACAGCAAGCGGCAACCTCAGTTCCGGCGGTTCTATTGCAAATATGACTGCAATTTGTACTGCCCGAGACACAAAAAACCTAAAATCTGCCGATTTTCACAGAGTTGTAATTTATACCACCGCTCAGGTACACCACTGTGTTCACAAAGCAATTAATATGGTTGGACTGCGTGAAGCTGTGAAACGCATCGTACCAATGGATGAGCAGTTCAGAATGAATGTTTCAACCCTAAGAGATCAGATCGATGCAGATAAAAAGGCCGGTTTGCTGCCTTTTATGGTCATAGGCTCCGCAGGAACTACCGATGTAGGGGCTGTTGATCCGCTGAATGATATTGCCGATATTTGTTCGGAACATAATCTTTGGTTCCATGTTGATGCGGCTTATGGCGGTTTTTTTATCATGATCGAAGAGACAAAAGCCCTGTTTAAAGGTATAGAACGTTCTGATTCGTTGGTGATTGATCCGCATAAGGGACTTTTCCTCCCTTATGGAACAGGTGCAGTACTCGTTCGACAGGGCCAAAAGCTTTTTGAATCGCAACACATGATGGCTAGCTATCTTCAGGATGCCTACTACGATGTTGAAGAGGTATCTCCGGCTGATCTGTCGCCTGAATTGACAAAACATTTTCGCGGACTTCGGCTTTGGCTGCCGCTTCAGCTTTATGGCGTAGCTCCATTTATAGCGGCACTCTCCGAAAAGATTTGGTTGACCCGATATTTTTATGAAGAAATTCAGAAAATTGAAGGTTTTGAAGTTGGCGTATATCCTCAACTATCGGTAATGACTTACCGATTTGTGCCTAAAAGCGGCGATGCTAATGCTTTCAATGCGCGTCTTGTCGAAGAGGTAAGGAATGATGGAAGGGTATTTCTTTCTTCAACAATGATAAATGGCGTTTTCTATATCCGTTTGGCGGTATTATCTTTCCGAACACATTTATCCACTATTCAAACCTGCCTTCAGGTGTTGAAAGAGAAGTCAGAGGCGCTTTCTCAAGTTAATAATTGATAATATAATTTTATGCTGATAGATGATTTTTGGTCACTTGTTGACGATAGTAGAAAGTATGCCGGAACTGATCGTTCCAAGCAAATTGATTTTATTCGTAAAGAATTGGAAGACACTACTTCCGATATTATTCGCAGATACTGTGTTTATCTGATGGATCTTCTAAAAAAGGCCTGTACAGAAGATCTTTGGGCTGCTTATTATACTATGAATGGCGGATATGAAGAATGGGGCTTTGAGGATTTTCGCTATTGGGTAATTGCACAGGGCAGGGATTTTTGGGAAAAAACCCTTGAAAATCCAATTCAGAATTTATATGATAATGTGACGATCAAGGAAGGGGATAACCCAGAAGTGACTTTTTATGAATTTTGGTCTCTTTTTAAAACCATCTATGAAGTGAAAAGCGGTACTCAGCTCAGTAATAGTCAGGATTGGGTACGTGTTTATGAGGAAGTACAGAAATGTGAGCTGGAGCTGGATAAAATAATGAGGCCCAAAGCTAATAATTATCAAATCAGAAAGCAGTATCCTGCTATGTATGAAAAGTTTTTTCAACAGTACTATTATCTGCTGAAGATATTTCAAGAAAAGAAACTTAAGTAACAGCTATTTAGCTATGTAGTTTCTTTGAAAATTCAGGGTCGAAATTTGCTTTTTTCAGTACTTTTAAAACATCATCCAAACTGGCATTTTGTCTTAACAGTGCATCAAAAACTTCATGTCTGAGTCTCATGCCAAGACTATGGATACCCAAAAATTGATTATTTATAGGGTTATAACTTATTCTAAGTGATTTTTTTCGCTTTGTATCTTCCTTGTAAATGTGTTTTTCCTCATAATTTTCACAATTCGAAACTCGGCCATAGACCTGGTATTCAATCCCGAAAAACTTGGCTGAATTGAACCATGGTCCCGGATTATATGCTGTTTTTCTTCCTGAAAGCGTAAGTGCCAAGGTTTCACCCATCATGCGACCGCAATACCATACTGCTTCAATGGATCGATGTCCCGGAACAGGTTCTGTATTTTCGGCGCAATCACCTACAGCATAAATGTTTGGGATATTTGTTTCCAAATATTGATTGACTAAGACTCCTTTACCTACCTCAATTCCGCTATCTTTTAGGAAATTGATGTTGGGCCTGACTCCGGCAGTTAACCCCACAAACTGACAGTCAATTTTTTCTCCATCTGCAGTTAGAACTGCCTCGACCTTTTCCGAGCCGATTATTGATTTTAACTCAGTATTTAATCGGAGGTCAATTCCATGTTTATGAATTTCGCTGTTGATCAGCTCTGCTTCTTCTTTTGGCAGTACATTGTTCCAGAAACCGGATTCGCGCACTAAAAAACTGACTTCAATATTTCGGTGACGCAGCATTTCTGCCAATTCTATTCCGATGAGTCCGCCGCCTACTATGACTGCCTTTTTTATTTTGGGACTTATTTTCTCGATGTAATCGAGATCTTTTTTGTGATAAAGTCCCGAAACTCCTTCCAATTCCTGACCGGGCCAATCAAAACGATTTGGGACAGACCCGCTTGCGATTACCAGTTTATCAAATTCCAATAACTCCCCATTTTCTAGGTGCAGCTGTCGTTTAGCACTGTCTAGTTTTAAAACCTTTCCCGACTTCAGTGTTATGTTGTTTTTTATCCAAAATCCCCTTTCGTAGGGTTCGGTCTGTTGGAATTTCAATTGGCCCATATACACATACATCAGTGCTGTGCGCGAGAAAAAATAAGGCGCCTCATCTGAGATAACCATAATGGGAACATCCAACAGTTTTCTCAATTGAATTGCAGTTGTAATTCCTGCTATGCCGTTTCCTATAATAGTTATGGAAGTCATATTCTTGTAAAATATTTTTTTGCGCAATAGCCTCCGTTTAACATAAACTGATCTATATTCAACAGCTAAGTTTACCCGGTTTTTTTAAAGAAATCAAGTGTCATTCAAGAAAAAAATCTGATAGCTTTATATTCCATAAACCAATAGAGTCTGTAAACATCTTTTCTCTTTCTCTTTCTCTTTTCTCTTTTCTCTTTTATCTTTCAACTTTCAACTCTACACTACTGCTCCCTGACAGCTGCTCCCTGCACCCGCTGTACAGCCATAACAATGTTGAGAAAGAATGATTTCCCTTTCATTTAGGAGTTTCTCATCATATTCTGAAATATGCTTTGTTTTTCCGGCCACTTTTAAATTCAGCATCTGATTGAAATCACAATCATAAAGAAAGCCATCCCAGCCAACAGAAAGTGTATTTGTACACATGACATTTTTCACTGCAGCCGGATTGTAAGCTTCAACCAATGTGTACATATAATCTTCGTAATTGTTGGTTCGCAGCAGATATTCCAAAAAACGGCTGATCGGCATATTTGTTATCGTGAACAGATTGTTGAAGTCGATTCCAAAATCTTCTTTCAAAGCTTTTTTGAAATCCTGTTCCAGCCCAAATTGATCTCCTGGAAGGAAAGCGCCTGCCGGATTATAAACTAAATCAAGTTTGAGGCCGCCTACAGTTTTTCCATAACCCTGTTCGTTCAGCATTTGCAAAGCACAGATTGATTTGTCAAAAACGCCATCACCCCTTTGTTTATCGGTCTTGTCTCTTTTATAATAGGGTAGTGACGATACAACATGAAGCCTGTTTTTGGCAAAAAACTCAGGTAAATCATGGTATTTTTTATTGGCTAAAATTATAGTGAGATTTGAACGGACAATGATATCATTGACACCGATTTTTACTGCTTCTTCAACAAACCATCGAAAGTTTGGATTCATTTCGGGAGCACCACCAGTGAGATCTAGCGTATGCGCCGAAGATTTACGGAGTGCCGCCAAACACAACTCCATAGTCTCTTTAGTCATGATTTCTTTGCGGTCAGGACCGGCATCGACATGACAGTGTGCACAGGTCTGATTGCACATATAGCCCATATTTACCTGAAAAATCTCAACAGCTTTAGGTTTTAATGGAAATTGCTTTGATGCTTCCAGCTTTTTTGCAAAAGTCGGCAACTCTCCGTCAGCAAAAGGCCCGGAGGATAATATTTCCAACTGTTTTGTAGTGTCAGCCAGCTCGTTTTTACTTTCGTGCAGCGATTTCATTGTTTGTTTTTCTTGATTTTAGTTCAATACTCAAGTTAATACAAATGCTAATTTTTAACATCCGCAAAATTTGCCTCTCAATTAGTTCAAAATCCGCATATCCGCAGATCCAACATATCCGCACATCATAAATTCTACATCGATAACTTATTGTATTTATTCATCATCTGAACGCCATGAACCAATGTAGCCCCGCCTCTAATTGCCGCACCGACATGCAGGGCTTCCATCATTTCTTCCTGAGAAATTCCGCGTTGAAGACCGTCTCCGGTATAGGCGTCGATGCAGTATGGACATTGAACAACATGTGCAACAGCTAATGCAATCAGTGATTTTTCTCTGGCAGAAAGTGCTCCTTCAGCGAAAACAGCATTGTAATATTCGAAGAATTTATTGCCCAATTCTTCGTCCCACTCTACAATTTTACCAAATTTTTTAAGGTCTGAGGGGTCATAATAGGTTTTTTCCATAATTTTTAAACTTAAATTTAGTATAAAATATAGGTTACTTGTTTAAAGAAAATTAAAAATTGATAATATTCTGATGTTTCAATAGTTAGGTTGTTTTTTTTGAACAATATTTTCCATTCAGTATCATTTTTGTTGCTATGCGGATGCCCAATAAATTCCAGATTATTAATACTGTCGGCTGCAAAAGTCAGGTATTTCTGAAAGACATTTGTGTAAATATCCTCAATGATTATCAATTTTTTAGCTACTCTTTTTGCTTCATTTATCAATGTTTCCGGATCTGAAGTATGATGAAGCATAGTAATCATAATAGCTGTTTCGAAATACTTGTCTGTATAAGGTAAATTTGTCCCATCAGAGATTTTTGGTTTTATTTCATCAAAAGCTGATTTGTTTTTAATGTCAATAGTTTCTATTTGAAACCCTGATTTTTTAAGTAACAGAGCCAAGGCTCCATTACCACAACCTATGTCAAGTATTTTTGATTTTTTATCTAAATAGGGCAGTAAGCGCCTAAGCTTTATTTTTGCTTTTTTAATACACCAGCGTTGATAAATATTCATATTTAATGGAAATCACGGGTTGAAATCTATTGTAAAAATTTGATTTTAAAATAAGTAGTCAAGCTCAGAATATTAATACTTTTGAACCCGAAGGCTCCGCGAAGCGAGTATAATCTTTTTCTGACATCGTTATAAAGCCTCGCTCTTGTCATTTGTGAATAGTCCACTTCAGCTATTGCAATCTATACTCGATTGTATAAAACCAATAAAAAAATTAAGTTATTCCTACCAAATAAATTTTATTGATTCCGAGCTGATGTTTTTCTTTTGTCTCGTAGATTCTGATGAGACTAAAGTAAAAAAGACCTTGTCAGCTTTATTCGATGATATACAAATTTGATTTTTCAACTCTTGATTGGCATATTTAATTACTCATGATGATATGGCAATCCTCTGAGTATACTCATCCCTCTATAAATTTGTTCCACTATAAAAAGCCGCACCATCTGATGGGAAAAGGTAAGTTTGGATAAAGACCATTGTGCATTGGCCCGTTGATAAACTGGATCTGAAAATCCATAAGCACCGCCTACTAAAAAAATGACCCTTTTATTGGAACTTTGAATCAGCGTTTCCAAAAATTCAGAAAACTGTATTGAACTGTATTGTTTACCGCGCTCATCCAACAGAATAAGAAAGTCTCCCTGCTCCATTTTTTTTAGCAACTGTTCACCCTCTTTGGTTTTCAACTGATCTTCCGAAAGCGACTTTGCATTTTTAATATCGGATAAAACAGTAATATCGAAAGGAATAAAATGTTTCAATCTTTTTTCATAAAGTTCGACTCCTGTTTTAAGGTAGTCAAATGCAGTTGCACCCTGCAGCCAGAGTTCAAGCTTCATAATTGATATAGTTTAATGATAATCAAAAAAGCCATTATTAAACTGAAATGCATAAAAATCAGGTGAATTGTTTGGGTAGCTTGTTTTTGTTTTATACCCAAAAGTAGTTGTTTTTTATTAAACTCGGCACTCAATACTGAAAAGAATGGCTACGAATGCTAAGAATTAAATATTTGTATTTTGAATAAATTTACTCTGAAAGAATAAAATTCCGAATAATTGCAGTAAAGTAAATATTAATTTATATTTTTGTAATACTTTCCATTAAACCTTTTTATGTTTCTTAACCGAACCAATCTTTTATGAAAACAATCTTTATCACACTGATCCTGTTGTTTTGCGCATTGCCTAATTTGATTTGGGCACAGTGTACTACGACGAATGCCACTTCCTGTCTTTGTAAGGATGGTACAACAAACTGTATTTTGCTTCCGGATATCACTGCTTCCTGGTTAGGAATAAGCCAAAATGGCTTTACTGAATATGCTCAGACCGGCGCTGGAACAAACTATAATGGGCAGGGACCTGATGATGGTCGCTTACGAGTGACGGGTTCTACACCTAACATTGGTTATGGGGCTTTTACGGTTAGAGGTCAAAGTTCTTCAGGAAATCGCACTTTTCTTTGTGGTACAGATACATTTTTCAACGTTTCTTCAACAGGCGGTTTTACTTGTCCGAACGGATATCCTAATCCACGTCAGTTATTGACACAAAGAGTTTATCAGAAAAATGGAAATGGAATGACCTATACCGACCGTTGGGCCGGCAGTCAGACTTATCACCCATCACACGGTCATAATCACGTAGACAATTGGGCAGTTATGACGCTTCGCGTTCAGACAGCTGATCCAAATCCATTGAATTGGCCAATTGTAGGTGAAGGTGCAAAAATCGGTTTTTGTTTGATGGATTATGGACAATGCGGAACAGGCACAGGCAGTACCTACTATGGGCATTGCCGTGATACCAACATGTACTACAATCAGGGTGCTGTTATGCTTAATTCTAATTTTCCAAATTATGGTCTTGGCGGCGGTTCTTATAACTGCTCCGTTGTAGAACAGGGAATTTCTTCCGGATGGCTGGATGTTTACGGCAAACACCTTGACGGTATGTGGATCAATGTTCCGCCAACCACCTGTAATGGAAATTATTGGATTGTTTTGGAAGTTGATAAAGATAATAATTTCCTAGAAGAGGATGAAACCAATAATTGGACAGCTGTACCTGTGACATTAACAAGACAGCTTCCGGCCGGCACCTCACAAACGCCTATTATTACTGCTATGGGCTCACGCAATCTTTGTGCAGGAGGCAGTGTAATGCTATCTGCAACAGGCGGAACCTCTTATTTGTGGTCAAATGGTGCAACGTCACAAACAATTTCTGCGTCTTCAGCAGGTACGTATACTGTGACTGTTACAAGTTATTGCGGTACAGGAAGTTCTGCTCCTTTTTCAGTTAATGAGGTTTCTACATCTGCTCCATCTGTATCAGGTACAATTGCAATCTGTGCAAATAGCAATACCTCATTGATCGCAGCAAATCCAAGCGGTACACTTATCAATAACTGGTATGACAATAATGGTAACTTCCTTGCAAACGGAGATACTTTTGTTACGCCAAACCTTATCAGCAACACAACTTATAATGTTGTTGGTACTCAGTTTTACAATGATACTTTGAAGGCATTGCCAAGCACAAATGGTATAGGTGGAGGCGGTTATACGAATTCTTCTCAATACGAAATTTTTAACAGCAATACCGATTTTACACTTCGTTCGGTTTTGGTTTACTCACAGTCTGCAGGTAATATTGTAATTGCACTTCAGGATTCAACAGGTACCGACATTCAAAGTACTACAGTTACTGTTCCTGCAGGACAAAGCCGCGTTACACTTAACTTTGCCGTTCCTTTAGCCAGTAATTTACGTCTTACAGCTAAAAGTATGACTGTTACTGGTCTATACCGCAATAACAACAGTGCAATTTATCCTTATACTTTGAATGGTGTCTTATCAATAATTGGGGCATCTGCCGGTGCTTCTTATTTCTATTACTTCTACGATTGGGAAGTATTAAATCCAAATGGTTTTTGTGTTAGTCCACAAACGCCTGTTTCTGTTGCAGTAAGTTCATGCTCAGGGCTTAATATGGAAGATCTGCAGTTTATAAATGAAATGAAGCTGATGCCAAATCCGAATAATGGAAGTTTCAATCTTCAGTTCAATGCTACCGAAGTTGGAGAAGTAAGCCTTCAGATCAACAATCTTTTGGGTCAGACAGTTTTTGTACGCAATCTCGGTCAGGTTTCCGGCATGATTCAGGAATCGGTTACACTTAATGAACTGCCGCGCGGTGTTTATTTGATGAATATTAATTACAAAGGCAAGCCATATACTCAGAAATTTGTAGTGGAATAGTTGATGTATTTATAAAAAATATAAGGCCGAATACCCGCAAGAGTGTTCGGCTTTGTTTTTTCGGCAATAATTGTTAATATTGCAGTAAATAATATGAAGATATGATTACTAATATCAAAATAAATGGATTCAAGTCATTTCATAATTTTGAAATGGAATTTACACCTTTTACGGTTGTAGCAGGAGTAAATGCTTCTGGAAAAAGCAATCTTTTTGATGCCATGAAGCTATTGAGTAATTTAGCGGAATCTGATAAGTTAAAGAAAGCTTTTATGGCTGAACAGCGTGGCGATTTGTTGGAGCTTTTTACTCAAATTAATAATAATGAGTATGCAACTGAAATGGAGTTCTGTGTAGAAATGTTGGTAAATAGAACTGTAAAAGATGCTTGGGGAAACGAATCATCGTTAAAATATACTAGACTGAGGTATGAATTGAAAATAAAACGATATACAAATGATTCAGGTATTGAAGACCTTACCGTTACCCATGAGCATTTGGAAAACCTAAGACATGGAGAAGATGTTTGGTTAAAAATTATCAACAAAGACTATGTCGAGCATTGGAGACCCAAAGTAAAAACAGGTAAAAGAGGAATTCCTTATATTCAGACAGTTATTGACGAAAATGGTATTGCAACTGTTGAAGTTCCGCAAGATGGTACTACTGGAAATAAACGACGTTTTCATTTAATTAATGCGGGCAGAACTGTTTTGAGCAGCTTTGATACTATTGACTTCCCACATGTGCTTGCAGCAAAAGAAGAAATGAAGAGTTGGAAATTTTGGGAGTTAAGCTCTGAAGATCTGCGACAACCAACAAGCAAGCAAAACGGAGATGATGAACTGACACAGAGTGGAAAAAACTTAGCGGCTGTTCTTTATAGAATCAAACAAGATGATGTCTATTATCTCAAAGAAATTTCGAGAAAATTACAAACCTTTCTTCCTAATTTTACTGATGTTGATGTAATTGATGATGCTGAGAACAAACAATATGTTATAAAATTAAAAGATAAAGATAAAAAAGAATATTCTTCACGTGTTTTATCTGAAGGCACACTTCGTTTATTGACGCTTTGTATCATGCAATACGATGACAGATACAGTGGATTGTTATGTTTTGAAGAACCTGAGAATGGTATCCATCCGGCACGTATTTCGGAAATAGCTAAATTATTAAAAGAAATGTGTGTTGATTTTACAAATGAATTATCATCACTTCGTCAAATTATTATAAATACTCATTCACCTGTTCTGATAGGTCATATTTTTAAGTGGAAATGGGATAGGCAAATAAGTATTTGGTACGCAGAAATGCGGGAAAGGGTAACTGAAATACACAACAAAAGATCCGCAATAAGAATTACGATAATATTACCGGTTATTAAAGATAATGAAATACAAATATCATTTGAAGTTTCTGAGCAGGATAGAAAGCTGACACTTTCAAAAGTTACAAATTATTTGGAAACTGCATCAAGTCTAATGTAAAAATATGGCACAAATATTTGCTGGAATTATAGCAGAGGGTACAACTGATATTCGATTTTTGAAACCAATTATTGAAAATGCATTAATTGCAATAGCCATTGATTGTCATACTCAAATAGATACCGAAATAATTGATTTAGGAATAAAGAAATCAGGAAAGAATTTTGTAGAACAGATTTTGGAGGCTGCAAATATTGGAATTAAAAATTATTCTATT
>JBIKQC010000507.1:0-3554 GCA_044349855.1 Saprospira sp. | reverse complement strand
ATGATATGATAAATCAAGCAACTGACTTAACTAGAAAAAATAAACCAAAATACAAATTTCAATATGTTATTATTGATGAGTTTCAAGACATTTCATTTTCTAGATTCAATTTGATCAAAGAGATTCGAGATTTAACCGGTGCTAGATTGATATGTGTTGGCGACGATTGGCAGTCAATCTATCGTTTTGCAGGAAGCGATATTTCTTTATTCAGTAATTTTGAAAAAAATGTTGGGAAAAGTGAAATATTATTGATAGAGCAGACTTTCAGGAATTCACAGGAGTTAATTAATATTACTTCAAATTTTATACAGAAAAACTCAAAACAAATCAAAAAAAATCCATATTCGAAAAAAGGGTCTATTGAAGAACCTGTAAAATTCGTTTATTTTGACCAAGATACAGTTGAAGATACTTTTATAAATGAAATCCATCGAATTATCGATAAATATGAAAATAAACGAATCTTTGTGTTAGGAAGGCATAGTTTTGATATTAACGACTTAATAAAGTTATCCTCAAATAATAGAATCAAATACATTGAAGATACTGGCGAATTAAAGATTTTAGGAATTGAAAATGTTAAAATCGAATTTTTGACTGTACATAAGTCAAAAGGATTAGAAGCTGACAATGTTATAATTCTAAATCTCAAAAATTATTTATATGGGTTTCCTAATAAAATGACAGACGACCCCATTTTATCACTATTACTTAGCGATGAAGAAGAATATAGATTTGCAGAAGAAAGAAGATTGTTTTATGTTGCATTAACAAGAACTAAAAACGAAGTTGTATTATTTGTTCCTTCAGAAGAATCATTATTTGTTGATGAATTACTTATAGATAATAAATATTTGTTAACGTCAACTGAAGGGAACCTTGAAACGACTAATTGCCCATATTGCCAAACAGGGAAGCTTGTTATCAGACAAAATTCTAGTAAGGCAACTCAATTTTTAGGCTGCTCACATTATCCGAGTTGTAATCAAACATTTAATAATATTGAAATTCTACAAGATTCAATTCTTTGTCCTAGCTGTAAAAGTGGTTTTATGGTAAAGAGAAGTGGAAAATATGGTGATTTTTTAGGCTGCACAAATTACCCCAAATGCACTGAAACAATCAACTTAGAGTAATTTTAAAGATAAGGGCAGCCCTGGTGGGCTGCCCTTTGTTTTTTAACTCACCTTCACTTGCCCGTTCATCAGCATAGGCAATAGCCAATCACGCAGTTCGGTGAGTTTTTGGTTTTCTACTTCTAAACTATTTTGTCTTTCAAAAATTGGTTTTACAATGTCGGTATAATTATCAACTACTTTTTTATCTGGTAAATAAATAGGAATTGTTTTTAAAGTACCTGCTGAAATTTCTTTAAATGTTGAGCCTACTGCATTATTCTCGATTGTAGGTATCATGTTTTTAATGGAGTAGTAAACAAATTCAGTAGAAAAACCTTTGTTAGGAACGAATGATTTAAAACCTTGATTTATTGTTACATCTTCTCTCGAAATTGCCAAATATCCAACAGGTGCACGAGAACTAAGTAATATGGTGCCTTTAGGCATAATATTGAGAGAAGCTGTTTTTATTCCTTTATCGCTAACATCTAATTCGCCTTTTGCAATAAATTTATTACCTGCATTTAATGATAAATCCTTCGGAGTTATCCATGCTGTTCCATTGGTTGTAAAATATTCTTCAATCTCTCGTGGTGGTGTACTACCTCCAATTATATCGCCTAAACTTGATAGAGAACCTTTTTCCCACCCCTCCGGAATCTCCCTTTTCAACTCCTCATTCCAAACCATTTTACCGCCACTGCTTTTGTAGGGCTTGCCGTTTTTATCTGGAAAATCAAACTGTACAAACCAATAATCGTACAGGGTTTTTGCCATCGCTTCTAACTCGGCATTGATGCGGTTGTTGAGTTCGATTTTGGAATCTAGAGCGGCAAGGACTGAGGCTATTTTTTGTTGGACTTCCAATTCTGGTAAAACAATATCCAAGTTATAATAGGAGTCAAATGTCATACTTGGTACGCCTGTTCCAGTATTCAATTTGCTTAAATCAAGGACTTTTAGAAAGTTGAAGAGATAAAATGGATTTGCTAATTCTTTGTTTACGATAGAGTAGTAAATTGTGTCAACTGTCCAAAAAGGTTTGTTCACGTATTGAATATTCGCTAATGTACCTTTCCTTGGTAGCAAAATGCTTTCATCGTTATACATTGCTTTGTCTCCATATCGCATTATACCACCACTACCATAGACAGGAATATTACCAGAGTTTAATTCCTTGTGGTCTCTTCCGTTCTTTATGGACAAAAGCTGTTTGAGTTTGTATGTTCTCATAGCTTCAAGCCATTTAATTGTTTCTGAATTTCTTTTTCCATTACCCAATTATATAAAGTTATCTTATTCATTTTGTTCTTTTTCGTTTTCAAATTCTGTGATCCATTCGTTTAATCTGTTTTGTAACAATGTTTTATCGGGTAGATATAAACTGTACTCTGAAGCGTATATATTTGCATCTTTGGGTAATGTAAGTTCAACCAATGTATCTTTTTTCTCTTTACACAATAGTATCCCTATGGTAGGTTTTTCATGTGGCAGCTTCATAAAGCGGTCGTAATAATTAACATACATTTGCATTTGTCCCAAATCCTGATGTACAAGTTTGTCGGTTTTTAGGTCTATTAACACATAACATTGCAGCAATCGGTTGTAAAATACCAAATCCACATAAAAATGTTCTTCATCAAAACTGAAACGTTTTTGCCTGGCTTCAAATAAAAAACCTTTTCCAAGCTCAAGTAAGAAATTTTGAAGTTTTTCTAAAATAGCTGTTTCTAAATCCATTTCTGAATATTCCGATTTTTCCTGTAACCCTAAAAACTCCAACGTAAGGGGATTTTTGATTAGATCTCCAGCTTTTTCAATCGCCTGCCCCTGTTTGGATAGTTTTATTATTTCCTCTTTATTTCGGCTCAGTGCCAATCGTTGATACAGACTGGAATGATACTGACGCGAAAGTTGAGGTTCAGACCATTGTTGATTGAATGCTTCAATTTCATAAAACGTTCTTTCATCTGGGTTTTCAATCCGCATTAGAATCAGGTAATGCGACCAGCCTAAGGTAAAATGCGGTAATTTGGCAAGCGGCTTTTGCCAAATTGTATCCAATACATTATTAGGGTTTAGCAATTCAGTAGAAGGCTTCTGCTGAATTGGGATTTGCGAATATACCAAATAAAACTTCCGCATATTTCTTAGATTAGGTTCCGAAAAACCTCTTCCAAATTTATTAGAAAGGCTTATAGACAATTCTTTTATAAGCGATTTGGCATACTCTGCCCTAGAATTTCCCTGTTGTTCGTCCTCAACTATCATTCTACCAATTTCGTAATAAGTATAGACCATTGTTAGATTTATGGCGGAAGATACTTTATTGCGGGACGATTCAATTAATTCTGTAATTTTAACGAATAAATTGTTGTCTGAAAGTTTATTGTCCATACTTCGCTTTCTTTATTGGAGATGTTGCCTTTTTCC
>JBIKQC010000506.1:0-3556 GCA_044349855.1 Saprospira sp. | reverse complement strand
CTATTAGCTGAGGGTGTTTATCAACTTATTGTCGCACCGGCCAATGAAATGGTTTATGAATTCCGCGCAGCAAGTCCGCTTGGTTGTGAATCAGATACTACTATAAGAATCACAGTTGTCAAACCTCGCAGAGCTGCGGCTCCTGCAGGATTTACGCCGAATGGGGATGGGGTCAATGACAGTTTCTTTGTGCAAGGGGATGATAAAGTTGCAAAAGTTTTGATATTCAGGGTCTTTGACAGATGGGGTGAACTTATTTATGAGGGAGCCGACCTTGATGTAAATGATCCGCAACAGGGCTGGGACGGTACTTTCAAAGGCGTGAGAATGAATTCCGGTGTTTATGCCTGGTATGCAGAAGTGGAATACGTCGACGGTTTTAAGGAGGTTTTGAGAGGAGATGTGACCTTGTTGAGATAGAAGAATGTAGCATTTTATATAGGTTAAGTCGAAATAAAAAACTATGAGATACAAAGCCGGACACTTCCGGCTTTTGTATTTTTAACACAAAAAAATGCCTGAGGCATGCGTAGGGTGCCGATCCCGTCTTTTGATGGGAGATGGTAGACTCGTTCTTTTAACGAGACGCGCCCGTACGCCGACCCCAAAAAAAAGTCTACTACGCCAATCCGATTGAAGTAGTAGACTTTTTAAAAGCAGGCAGGCCAAGATTGATTTATTTCCCTTTTTCCTTCCTGATATATTCCTCCACCAGATCTTCCAAAAGATAAAGCGGCACAGCGCCGTTTTTAAGTATTACATCATGAAAATCACGAATGTCAAATTTGTCTCCCAATTCTTTTTTTGACTTTTCGCGAAGCTCCAGAATGGCCATCATACCTATTTTATAGGCTGTTGCCTGACCGGGCATTACTATATGCCGATCCACCATTTTGATACAGTCAGCCTCGGAATTTGGTGTATTGTTTTTGTAAAACTGAATAGCCTGATCGCGGGTCCAACGTTTTGAGTGTATTCCAACGTCCACCACCAATCGGCAGGCACGCCAGAGTTCCATCGCAAGACGTCCGAAATCGGAATATGGGTCTTTATAGAATCCAATTTCTTTGGGCAGTAATTCAGCGTATAAGCCCCAACCCTCCACATAAGCATTGTAGCCCTGACTGTAACGTCGGAATCTTGGCAGATACGTCATTTCCTGCGCCAAGGCCAATTGCAGGTGATGTCCGGGAATTCCCTCGTGATAAGCCAAGGCCTCCATCTGATACTTTGGCACAATGCGCATATCGAAGGTATTTACATAATAATGCCCGGGTTTTGAGCCATCAGGAGCAGGAACCTCGTAAAAGGCCTTGCCGGCTGACATTTCGCGATAGGATTCAACTGCTTTTACGGTAATTGCCGCCTTAGGCATGATATTGAATAATTTTGGCAATTGCGGACGCATATTGTCAATAATTGATGTAGCTTTTTTGAGATATTCTGCCTTTCCTGCAGGGCTGTTCGGATAGTAGAACTGCTGTGATTCCCGCATGAATTTGAAGAATTCCTGCAAATTGCCTCTGAAATTAAGTTTTTTAATAATATCACCCATCTCGGACTGTATACGTTGAATCTCTTCATTTCCCAGATCGTAGATGGCTTCAGGGCTTAAGTCAGAACTGCTCTGTTCTTTGAGTCGGAATGCATAGCATTCTTCGCCCTCTTTCATTTTCCAGAGACCGGGAGCGCTAATGGCTTTGGTTTCTGTATTTCTGAGGTATTTTATAAGTCTCCCGTAGGCCGGCAAAACTGTGTTTTGTAAAACAGCTTTACAGTTGTCGAGCAGGATTTTTTTTCTGTTGGTATCAAAGTCTTTAACTTTATTCAGTTTATTTTCGAAATCTTCGTAAAGAACATTTTTCTTCATTCCGGGACTAAGCGGTGCGCCGCTTACGATATTCACACAATCATCGATAAGTTTTGGAAAAAGAAAACGTGGAGGTATAGCTCCTGTAGCCTCCCTGAGCTGTAGCTGCTCCAAGATCTGATTGATTCGTAGGTCAAGACCATTTAACCTTTTGAGATAATCCAAGGCATCCTTTTCATTGTCAATAGGGTGCGAATTGATCAAAAAAGAAATACTTTCTGTATGCAGACCATGCATCTGATTCACGGGGTAATCAAAATGTCTGTATTTAAATCCTTCAATTTCCTGTTCCAATTGTTTTTCCAAAAGGAGAAAACTGATGTTTGTGGTGCTGTCCAAGCCATCAGTTCTTAAACTGTCCTGTAGATATTTTAGATTTTTTAAGTTGAATTCATTGCGTTTCTGTGCTGCTTCTTCAGAAAGGTCATCCCATTTATCCTGCTGTGTTTTAATGCCAAGGCTGCTTTGAAGCTGAGGACTCATTGTCAGTACAGTATCATAATATCGCTCAAAAAAAGCATTTGCCTTTTTTGATTCTACTATAATATCTGCCTTGGAATAACGGCCGCCAAACCAGTTTTGACTGCGGTCCCCATAATAATTCAGGTAAAGGACATAGGCCAATACCAATATTGCAAAAACGGGAAGAATCCTGATGGCTATTTTGATAAAGTTGTTCATTCCTAATGTTTTAAAATTGGATGTATCTAATATGTACCCCTAATAGAATTCAAAGAGAATATATCGAAGATAATAAATTGCACAGAGCTTTCCCTGCAAATTTACAAGATTTAGCTAAATATTGCTAATTTTGAGGCACAATACAGTTATTGTAATAAGTTACTCAATTCATTTCATGAGCCTTTTTGGGCTCAATTTGCTTGGTTTTATGAACTTTTGGACACAGACACTGCATCTTTTTAATAAGGAATTGCGCCTGGAATGGCGTCGTCGCTATGCTTTGAGCGGTGTATTGCTCTATGTGCTGTCCACTGTTTTTGTGGTCTATATTATTGTTGGAGAAAAGATTGGCGGGGTAGTTTGGGCCTCCCTGTTTTGGATTATTGTGCTTTTTGCTTCTGTGAATGCAGTAGCTAAAAGTTTCGTTCAGGAAAATCCGCAGCGGCAGCTCTATTACTATACGCTAGCCTCTCCGGCGGCTGTTATTTTGTCGAAAATGCTTTATAATACTGTACTGCTAACCTTTATTTCAGCGCTTTCCTATGGGGCATTCAGTCTTATTATGGACAGTCCGATAAAAGAGGTAGGTCTGTTTTGGCTCATTTTGGTAATGGGTAGCATGGCCTTTGCTATTACCTTTACTTTTGTGGCAGCTATTTCCTCCAAGGCTCAGCAGAGTGCCACACTCATGGCTATTCTAAGTTTTCCGATCATCATTCCTATCCTGATGACCCTTACCCGTCTGACCAAAATCTCCTTGGCGCTGATGACGGATACCGATTACTATAAAGATATTTTTATTCTGTTGGGCATCGACTTGATCTTGGGCGCACTGGTATTTGTGCTTTTTCCTTATTTGTGGAGAGACTAGTTGATGTTATCTTTCATTTGACATGAAAAACTTTCTATATTACCATTTATGGCAATATATCATTTTACAGGCGTAGTATAAACAGCAAAGCACAAATTGCCTGGTCCACAAGCAGCACCAGAGGAGCGATATTT
>JBIKQC010000505.1:0-3571 GCA_044349855.1 Saprospira sp. | reverse complement strand
CTAAAGGTGGCAAAAGTTTAATATTTTGATTCTCCACCAAAAGTTGATACAAACCCGATTTTTCCAAACGGGCTTTTGTGCGCGGATGCACCGGAAAAACTACTGGCATCCAAGTTGATAAGGATAATAAGCGGCGCGCCACAATTTCTAGTTGGGATGGTACATCTACGTTTTCGGGGCGGTGAAAGGTGCAAACCGCAAAGGGATTACTGATAAAATCTTTTACTTCATCGGGTAGGGCAACCGATTCCCATTTTGAACGCGTATTAATAAGGGTCTCAATCATAATATTACCCACAAAATGAATTTTTGAGGACTCAATGCCCTCCTTTTGCAGATGCTCCAACCCGGAGAATTCAGAAACCATGAGGTATTCCGAAATATGGTCTGTAATAACCCTATTTATTTCTTCGGGCATAGAGCGGTCAAAACTGCGCAGACCAGCTTCTACATGCATCACCGGAATCCCTAGTTGAGTGGCAGTAATCGCACCCGAGACCGTTGCATTTACATCGCCAAAGACAATCACCAAATCGTATGTGGGAGCGGCTTCCTGCATTAATTTTGCTAAAGCAACAGTTGTATTTCCGATAACTTCGGGTACTGTGCCTCCGCCAATACCTAAGGCATAATTGGGTTCGGGTAATTCCAAATATTCCCAAAAAACATCCGACATGTTTTTGTCATAATGTTGTCCGGTATGACATATTTTTATGTCGATGTCATTTTCTTTTTTCAATCTATGATAGAGCGGTGCAAGCTTTATAAAATTAGGCCTTGTGCCAGCAATCATGAGTATGTTAAGCTTTGACATTGATTGTTGTTTTTAGGAACGTGTAAATAATAAATAGGACAAAAGGAGCGCGAAAATATTGCGCGAACTTGTAATGTTTATTGTTTACACGTTCCTTATGATGTCAGCCAAATGGCTGGTTGTTTTTTCAATATGAAGTGTCGATATAAAGGCTTGATTGGGCGCAATGCTTAAATTTCCTTGAATTAAATTTTCTAACAATGCAGCAGATGTTTCAATATCATCGGGATCTAAATTGAGACATAATCCGGTTTGTTTCAATAACCTTTTTTGTGCACCCTCACAAAGAAGTGCTAAAATAGGCTTTTTCATACAAATATATTCAAAAGTTTTGCCTGCAATGCTATAATCTTGCCCATTGATAACCTTTGAAGATGTTATGAGCAATAAATCACATTGCGCTTGAAATTCCAAGGCATCCTTATGCGACATTCTGCCTTTCAGGTTAATCAAATCTTCCAGCCCAAATGATTTAATCATATCGGGAAGCCAATCTGGTACTGCACCCGCAAATTCTATTTTCAGAAGCTGCGCTAATTCGGCATTTTTAGCTTTTAGTGCCGCCAATATGCCAAAAAAGAAAAATGGAGAACGGTAGAGCCAATCTTCTTTTCTGGGTGTATATTGTAAAAATTGATAAGGTTTCTTTTTCCACCAAGGGTTAAACATAAGGCTGCGTTGATAGGGTGTGTAATAAAAACTACCTACATAACCAATTTTTAAGGGCTTTTCGCGGCTTGCCGCGGCAATTTTAATTGAAGAAGGAAAAGTGGGAACAGTAGCATCAAAAGCATTTGTTATCAAATGAAAACGCTCTTTTGCTATATTGGGATGCAGCTGTTGAAAATCTAATAATGTTTGGTCTGAAGTGGCAATAATTGCTGCCGCCGCCGATAGCGCTTTCCGTTCTTGTAAACGAGTAAGTTGATAATGTAAATAACTGACGAAAGGCGTTACGCACCAATTACTCCAAGCATCGCGCATGTCTAAAATAAGTGGGAGCTTAAAATATTTGGAAAGCTTGGCGCCCAGGGCTGCCATGCTGAATGGCGGTGCTGTTACATAAAGGGCATCTATTTTAGTTGTTTTTAATACTTCTTCGATGGCTGTAAACAGGTGTTTTTTCCACTTTTTTGCAGCAATATCTAATATATTAAAATAGTAAGTTTCTGAAATTTTATCAGACTTTTGAGGAGGCGCAATTTCTGTATGGATTATTTTGAAATCGCAGTTTTCTAATTCTGACATCAGGGATTTATCTATATTTTTATCCTGATGCGCCGTTATTTTTGGCGTTATAACAATAGGCTCAATCCCAAACTGTGAAAGATTTTTTGCAAATTTATAAGGTCGATGAGAACCACCTGAATTAAGCGGAGGAAACTCATAGGCGATTATTAAAATATTTATCATAATTAGCTTTTTTGGGGTGCTATTTCTGTGTAAATTTTTCCCAATTTAGTCATTTCTCTCTTTCTGTCTGCCAAATTTATCGCATTTTGAAATGAGGATTCTGTGTTTAGTTTTTGATCGCCAACCAATAAACTTTCAATCTGTAAAGCTAAATCTTCAGCTTTCCAACTTTCAAAAAAAACAACGCCTTCCGAAAATAAATCTTCATCATAGCGAAGGGGTGGCAGTATAAGCGGTACCTTGCAAAGCATCGTTTCTACAGCACTTACCGGACTACCATCTGAGGCAGGAGTCATAACGACAAGGCTGGCATTTTTATATGTTTGAAAAAGAACAGACTGTTCAAGATTGTTTAACCAGATGAAATTTGCTTCACAATCATTCATCTCATTTTGAATCATACTCACATAATGATTATCGGCCGAATTTTTATCTATAAAGACAAAACTGAATTTATTTCTTATTTCTTCAGGTAATAACTTTATGGCCGATATCGCAAATTCATGTTGGTATAAAGGTCTCATTGCCCTCGGAAAGAAAACATATTTTCTCCCCTCCAATTCAGAAAGTTTAAAGAAAGTTGTATCTCCCAATATTTTGTCAATGTCAACCCCTGTGCGTATAACCTCCACTTTTTTGGCTTTGCCTGCTGTCAGTTTTAAGACAGATTCTTTCTGTCGATATGAAGTACAGGTAATTACATCACATTTCAATAAAGCCTTTTTATAACAGGACGCTACCAATTTATTGAAAATGCCGGGATTTTTGAAGAAAAATGGAATTGTTTTAAGCACATCTGTACCCCTGGTCGTGAGCACAATTGGAATGTTCAGGCTGTTTCTGAAATAGGCCCAAAGTGCATTGGGCTCTGCATACATAATATGCAGCAAATCAATTTTATGCGATCTAATTTCAGTATTTAAAAATTGAAACTGTTTAATAGTGCGGATAAAATGGCGAAGTGAAAAATCCTCAATAACGCCCAATATTTTAACATGATGTTTTTCTTCAAAAGCGCTAAAATTTTCTTTCCCCAGCACCTCAGCCGAATAAGGGCGCATTACCAAAAAGCAGTTATACTTTTCCGTAAAAAAACTTATCCATTTTATATCATGAATGGAATTAGGATCGGCAAGAAAAAGGATATTCAAACTGCTTATTTTTTAAAGTTATTAAAATTATTATATGATGCGAATCAAGTGTTAAAAAAGGTCTTTTTTTACATCAACGGCTTAGAAATATTTGCCATAATAATTTGGCAATATGGTATTTATACAAACAATGCGCAGTTTTACGAGGTCACCCCTACGGGGCTTAAAAATTTTGTTTACATCTTAATACTAA
>JBIKQC010000077.1:0-12645 GCA_044349855.1 Saprospira sp. | reverse complement strand
CCATGGCTTTAGCCATACCCATGGTATGCCCGGCATCATAAGCAATACGGAACTCAGGATTGGCCAGCAAGGCTTCATCTGCAGCTTTTTTGGCATTGGCCTTAGCCGCCTGTCCTTCACCATAGCCTTTGTTGTAGCCCATGTTGAAACCTTTTTTCAGTAGCACAACAGGATCAGTAGGCTGCTGGGGCGTGGTATCAGGAAGACTATCTATTGATTTTGAAATTTCGGCAGCTCTGGTTCTGTCTTCTGCACTGTCACTTACAGCCAATGTACCTGCTTCAATGCCCTTTATTTTGCCTTCAGCAAATTTGGGATCTTTTTCCTGTTCCTGTTTTTTGCGGTTTTCTATTTCCGATTTTAGGCGGAGACCTTCGGAATAGCCTTCATTATAGGCTATATTGTATGCTTTTCTAAAGTTGGGGTCAGTATGTTTTTCGAGTTCAACCTGCTGTTTTTGGTTGTATTCGTCCAAAGAATTGCACAGGAGCTCCCCTTCCTTAACCGGAAAAGGTTTGATCTGTAATACTTTATTGGCATCAGTGTAAATAAGTTGACCCAAACCATTGATTCGTCCCAAATCCAAACCTGCCTTTCTTCCGGCATCTGTTTCGGCCTGTACCGCAGGGTCTACCTGAACTTCAGGCGTTTTGCCCGCATCGCCCAAACTGCCTGCAAATTCAGAATTTAACTGTTGCTGTTCTGCTTCATATTTTTTGCGCTCTTCTTCAGTCATAGCAGGTTGGGTAGTACCGGTTCTGTTTTCCCCTGTTTTTGTCTGTCCAGTGCTGCCGGTCTGTTTGCTGGCAGAACCGCCGCCGCCGCCTTTTTTTATACTACCGCCGCCACCACCACCGGCCAGTTTTCCGCCGCCACCGGCCAGTTTTCCGCCGCCACCGGCCAGTTTTCCACTGCCCGAACCTGTTTCCGTTTTATCAGCACTTTCGGAGAGCATTTGTTTCAATTCTGCTTCGGCTCCTCCCAGTGTTCCGGGCTGAACCTCCGACTGTACTATACTCTCTTCCAGTTTTTTTTCTGTATCAGGTTCTTCTTTTACAGTTTCTTCTTTTACAGGTTCTTCTTTAGTTTCTGTTTTGGGCCGAATTATGCTGCTGCCTGCATCGCCTCCGTTTAGGGGGGCAGTAATTTCGTTGTTGGGGACCACTGTTCCTGTCCCCTTTGCAGTTCCACTCTCATTATTGCCCGAAAGGGGATTTACTTTATTATCCGTAACCGTTTCGGCAATCGGAGTTATATTTTCAGTTGAAGTTTGTTCTGTATTTTGCTTATTGTTGCCGCTCAAACCGCCGCCGCCGCCAAGTCTCTCGCCGCCACCCATTTTTCCGCCGGCACCTATTTTCCCGCCGCCGGCACCCAATCCGCCATTGTTGGCATTGGCATTCGCCATGCTTTCCTCTTTTTCTTCATTGCTGTTTACACCAACAGGCCCTTCATGTTCTTCGAAATTATCGAAGACCTTCTGAGCTTGTAATTTAGGATCCTGAACCTGATCTGGATTTGGCATGACTTTTATAATTTTGAGTAATTCTTGGGTATCTGTACAAATTGTGTCATTGAAATATTTTTGCATTCCAATAGACATAGCAGGCTGTAAATTACAATAATTATCTCGACCTTACAAAGCTTTTTTTTGTTTTTTTAACCAAACTTATCCGCTTTACTTTTAAGCAGTACATTACAACTGTTTTTGCTCACTTCATTAATAATAAAAGGGCTAATAAAGTGTAACTTCAAATTCAAGCTTCTTAACTTAAGGGAATATATTCTCACTAATAAATTGTACAAATAATTTCTTTTTCCGAATGACAATTCTTATCTTTAACGGTCTTTGCAGGTTTTGATTCAAATGGCTTTGTCAAAAAGGGGTTTTGCTTGTATTTTCTATTAGGGGACATGTTCCCCTGTTTCAAACAAGACTATACCTTACTATCATGCTTAAAATCAACCTCATAAAATCCATCTCATCACTTTCCATGCTCATTGCAGCTGTTGCACTGCTCATTTTTGCTGTTAAATACAGCCCCGTTCAGGCTTACGGCAATAATACAACAAGCAGTGGCGGAAAGATCATGATGGACCAAAGCACCTTTGTTTACAATAACCAATATTATTATAATATTCTGGTTTGGGATACAGAAACAGGAAGATCAAAATTATACTATACCAACAGCAAGGCTTGGGTTTTGGATACACAGTTGCCCGCAAGTCCGCTGTATTAGATTATTGATGTGCGGACGAAAATACAGAGAACCGGTGGCTCCTGTAGTAGTGACAAGACTAAAATTTAACCGCAAAGCACGCAAAGACATACGCAAAGTACGCAAAGAAGATTAAGTGTTTTTTAAGCATTCAAGTGTTTTGAAGTAGGAAAGAGCTGCGAAGGAAAGGCTTTAGCCTCCGGTAAAATCTCAGTTCTCAAATCTCGCATCTCAGATCTCTTTTTTGGCACAGCATTTGTCTTTTCTTTACCGATATTATATTTTAAAACCTATTTTATACTGACAGATTATGCAAACTTCAAACTTCCTTCAAAAATGTATCGGCATTTCTATGGTGGCAGCTACCTTACTTTTTGGCTCCGCCGCACTTGTTGGTACTATCAGCCCCGCTAAAGCTGATCAGCCTACTTCTACCATGACTACCGGTAAAATTATGATGCACCAAAATAGCTTTGTATATAATGGAAACTATTATTTTCAAGTAGTAGTTTGGGACACAGAAACTGGAAAATCCAAATTTTACGAAATGGATGATGGTAAATTAATTTCATCAGGGTACAGCTTACCATCAAGCCCACTTTACTAAGAGTTAAAACATCCTGATAATGGGAAAAACAGTAAAATTAACGATCTTCGCTTTTAAAAGAATTGACTGTACAGGCGATGAGATAGCCAAAATAGCCCTGCAGGTCAATCCTGAAAAGCTTGCCATGGAATATAGTGTTTCTATGCCTGAGGGTGAAAGTAATGGGGCAAGGGGTATGAAATCATCTGGTGCTGCTGCGTCGCACCCTTTGCAGGGCAACCCTACTTATGACCATCCAAAACTTCAGATAAGTACAATCATAGACGCAACCGGTGTACTTGCTCCGCCGGAAGGCATTATTCTTGTTGAAGAGGGGGTGCCTTCTGTAGCGCCATTTATAACAAAACTCAAAGAGGTTTGCTATAATTATCGCGAAACTACACATGGTCCGCCTTGGCTCAAATGCCTTTGGGGAAAAGTATTGCCCAGCAACAACAGCAAACAGGGGGAATTGGATGGTATTTTCCGCGGTCGTCTCAGCAATCTGAGTATCGAATACACCCTTTTTGGAGAAACAGGAAATCCCGTTCGTGCCGAAATTCAGCTGACGATTGAATCTGCTATTTCTCCATCGGCATTGCCAAAAGGAGAATCGCCTGACCTTTCCCATGTTATCGAGATAAAATTTGGCGATAACCTGCCAGCTCTCTGCAAAAACATTTACGGTTCACCGGAATTTTTCCTGCAGATTGCAAAAATCAACAATCTGCCTTCCATTTATGCTATTGAACCGGGTATGAAACTGCTGTTTCCTCCTTTGGAGAAATCATCCCGCTAAGTTTCAAAAGTAGCACTTTTATAAGGTCAAAATTTTCATCCGGGCAATACCCTGAAAATTTTGACCTTTTTTATTAATTGCGGTTAAAATTTGAATAGCCTTTTGTCTTGGCTCTACTTGCTATTTTGCCGGAAAAAGATTAGATTCGGGGTTCATTAAAATATAAATCCATGACCCCAAAATTTAACAACAAATACCGCATAGCCTCTGCACGCCTGCAGGGTTGGGATTACAGATGGTCCTCCGCCTATTTTATTACCATTTGCACTGATGACAAATTACATTTTTTCGGAGAAATTGAAAATGGTAAAATGCTATTATCCCCAATTGGTGCCATTGCCGATGTATTGTGGCAGGGGATCAAAAACCATTTGAAAAATGTCCGTTTGGGCGAATTTGTTGTAATGCCAAATCATATTCACGGAATATTGATTTTGGAAAATGATGATTCGGATACGGTGGTAGAGACGTTTCATGAAACGTCTCTACGCACCGATATTAAAAACGAATTCATGTCAAAAATTTCGCCCAAATCGGGATCCGTTTCCACCATTATTCGTTCCTATAAATCAGCAATGACGGGACATTGCAATCGTTTGGGATTGCGATTCAAATGGCAGACCAGATTTCATGACCACATCATACGTGATGAAAAATCATTTGATAGCATTTCAGATTATATAAGGCACAATCCCCAAAATTGGGGGAAGGATAAATTTTATAATTATAAATAAAAAACCAAAATAAAAATAAAAGGCTGCGCACATTACAAAGGCCGACCAAACTGACATTTGGACGACCTTTTATTTTTTTTGGATCAAATCGGATTTATCCGATTACAATTTCATGCTTGCTTTCCGGAAAATTATCCTCAAAGAAAAATTTCCATTTCATCTGTTCCTTGCGTTCAGATATTCTGTCAATAATAGACTGACAGCTTTCCCAGACATTATACTCTACACGACTTTTCAGTTCTCCCGATTCCAGTGCCTTCATATAAAACTGAATGGCCTGTTCGTAGTCTTCCAAATAATAATAGCATGCGCCAATGGCGTTCAGGCACTGTGCCGTTTCTTCAGGAAAGCGGAAAACAATAGTTTCATAGACTTTTATAGCCTCTGAAAATTGTTGCCCTGTGAGCAATTTTCCAGCCAAATTAATAAGTTGTACAGGTCCTGCATTTTCGTCAGTCATAGCCTCCGATAATGTATGTTGCAGTTCCGACGCCTCTTCCAGACTGATTCCATCTTCCGAAATGCGGGCATTAAGTTGCATACTGCCATCCTCTGCCAACGAAACCGTGATGGCAGGATTATCGGAACTGCCCAAGGGTAATCCCTTCTTTATCAAATATCCAGAAACTCCTTCCAAAAAATACATCAGTCTGCCAAGTTCCACCATCGCCTCCCAAAAGGCATCGGCTGTGATTTTATCCTGCAGATAATCTTCAATGGACTTTCTTACAAAATCCATTGTGTTTTCAATAAATTTATTGGTTTCAATTTCGGGCAATTCCAATACCTGTGCGGTAATTTTTCTGGCACTGTCCACGGCAATGACCATCTTTCCGTCTATTAGTAAAGGATCTTCCGTTTCTTCATAAATGAGGATTCTGAAAGCTTCATCCAATTGCTGCAGGGCTTTGGCCAATTGATTTTCTTTGACAAGCTCTTTAGCTTTTTCTATTCTTTTATAAAAATGCTGCATGCGTTATTGTGCTGATTGTTTAGGACAAAGATAAAGGATTTTCCTAAATGATTTATAATAAAAAAGCAGCACCCTTCGGCACTGCTTTCTATTTTATTTACAGCTTTCTTAGTAATAAATTCATTACATGTAGCCCTTCGGGGTTCACTGCGCGGAGCAAATTTTCAAATCGCTGCGCGGAGCTCACTTCGTTCGGTTCTTCAAATCAGCTTATCTTCAAATTGCATTAGTGTCTGCAACTGCAGCCGCTACCCTGAAAATTCACACTTCCGCCATACCAGGGGAATGCAGCCTTTTTATCCATCAGTTCCCAGTAGAATTTACCGCGTTTGCGCTCGCGATTTCCGATTTCATTCATACTTTCCGTATCGTACAAACGACCGTTTACCATTGTATAGCGCACTGAATTGGTATTGTAAATATCTTTGATCGGATCTTTGTCCAACACAATCAGGTCGGCCAGTTTGCCCACTTTCAGTGAACCGATTTCATCTTCCAGTCCGATATAAGCGGCACCATTGATAGTAGCAGCCTGCAGCGCCTGCAGATTCGTCATGCCGCCCTGCTGCAGCATCCAAAGTTCCCAGTGCGCACCGAGCCCCTGCAGCTGTCCGTGAGCGCCAAGATTGACCTTCACACCGGCATCTGCCAGTTTTTTACAGGATTCGGAAACGAGAATATGACCGTTTTTGTACTCCTCATCCGGAGCCATTGTGCGGTGACGTGCGCGGGTATTCACCATGCCGTGGGGATAGAAATTCATCAGTTTTTTCTCTTCCCAAACATTGCTTTTCTGATAGAAATAATTCTCACCGTTCAATCCGCCGTAGTTCACAATCAGCGTTGGTGTATAGCCCGTTTTGCTGTTGCCCCACATAGTAGTAACATCTTTATAAACCGGAGCAATTGGAATATTGTGTTCAATGCCGGTATGTCCGTCAATGACCTGCGTAAAGTTGTGGAAAGAGGTAGAACCGCCTTCGGGTACTACGAGCATATTCAGTTCGCGGGCAGCCTGAATGACCTGTTGACGCTGTTCGCGGCGCGGTTGATTGTAACTTTTTACAGAATGTGCACCAAAGGCTTTGCTGCGGCGCAGCGCCGAACGGGCATCGTCCAGACTGTTGATCACCGCTTTGAAATCGCCTTCGGCACCATAAAGAATGATACCTGTTGAATACACGCGCGGACCGGCCATTTCACCCGATTTCACCAATTCCGCCAAACTGAATACCGTCTCACTCAATGCTGAAGGATCGTGAACAGTGGTCACACCATAAGCCAGATTGGTATAAAACTGCCAGTGTTTCTGCGGCATCTGACCTGCACGGAAAGCACCTACGTGTGCGTGTACGTCCACCATGCCGGGCATGATCGTTTTGCCTTTGGCATCATAAACTTTGGCATCGGCAGGGATTGTTACCTTGCCGGCCGGACCAATAGCTTCAATTTTATTGCCATTGATAACAATAGTACCGTTTTCGATCACTTCATTGCCTTCCATCGTAATGATTTTGGCACCTTTGAAGGCAATACGTCCGCTTGCAGCATCTGATTTGTATTCCAATCCAATTTTCAGTCCGGCAGTATCCAATGGCGGAATGCTGTCGGGAGCGCCGGCCATGAAAGCAAAACGCTCATTAAGGGGGACAGTGAAATACTCATCACCCAAGGTCCAATGTACATTTTTGCTGTCGCCCGACCAATGCAGATTCAGACCGGCATCGCGGGTAATTTTAGTAACAGGCACTGCTGTGCTGCTGCCGTCGATATCGAGTGTTTTACCTATTGGCGGCATAGCCGCTATGTAGGCCTGATGCAGATTGACAAAGGCCACCCACTGATTGTCGGGGCTCACTGAAAATCCATTGCCGTATTTCGATTTTACATGTGTCTTTTTGTCATTTCCGCTGAGGTCGGCGCTCATCAGTTCCTTTGTAAGAGAACCAAAGAAATAGCCGCCCGACTGGAAGAAAATGCGTTTGCCGTCGGCACTGAAAACCGGGGCAGAACCTTCATCAATGATGAGTGTTTCTTTGCCGCCGTTAGCCGGAATCCAGTAAATACCCGGTTCTTCGCAGAAAGCAAATCCCTGATCAGCATTGCCCGGAGCTCTTTGGAAGACGATTTTTGATCCGTCCGTCGAGAAGGAAGGACTATGGAAAATACCTTTTTCGCTATTCAGTTTCTTTGCACCGCTCCCATCGAGGTTGATTATATTAATAGCACCTGTAGCTTCATCATTCCAGGTAGTATATACAATGCTTTTGCCGTCTGCAGAGAATGCAGGTTCGTATTCAAAATCTTTAGATGACGTGATGCGTACAGGTTTGCCGTTCGGCAATTCTTTTTTCCAAAGATAACCGATAGCATGAAAAACCAGCATTTTATCGTCTGGAGAAGTGACTGCCTGACGGATGACTTTGGCTGTTTCTCTTTCGTTGTGTACTTTGTATTTAAAATCCAAAGCATCAGCAATTTTCATATCTACCTCCACTTCAAAAGGGATATTGGCAGCTTCCAAGGTTTTGGTATTAATTTTATTGATTTTACCGCCGTACCATATGATGAGGTTTTCGTTATCGGGCAGCCAGGCAAAGTTGGGATAAACCCCAAAAAGACACCAGGCCTCCTGCTGATCCTTATTCAGCTTATCGAAAATAGGCCATTCGATGCCTGTTTTCAGGTCGCGGAGAAAGAGCACTGTTTTTGTGCCAACTCGACGGATAAAGGCAAGATGATCAGCTTTTGGAGAAATCTGCGGACGGGCAGAACCGCCGGGACCGCCGGTCACTTCACTCAGTTCTCCCGTAGCAAATTCATAGCGGCGGATGGCATAGATCTGATTATTGGGGTCTTTGTTGTACTGAAAAGATCCGCCCGGATACATATCCTCACAGAAATACAGGTATTTGCCGTCGGCAGAAACTGTCGGTTCGTTGACATCCTGCTGATCATTCTTTTTGGTGGTAAGCTGAATTCCGCCACCGCCGGATTTGTGGTACATCCACATCTCGCCGGCACCGAGTGAACGGCCCGAGGTGAAGTGCTTGCGGGCTATAAGGTAGTTACCGTCGGCTGTCCATACTGCATTATTCAAAAGTCGAAAATTCTCTTTGGTCAGCTGTTTGGCCTCAGATCCGTCTGCATTCATGGTCCAGATGTTATCGCCACCGCCTGCATCGCTCGTAAAGGAAATTTTTGTCCCGTCGGGACTGAAACGCGGCTGAACCTCGAAGGGCAGGCCTGTGCGGATAACCTTTGCCTTTCCGCCGCTGACCGGCATCGTATAAATATCACCCAGCATGTCGAATACGATCTGTTTGCCGTCGGGACTCACATCGAGGTTCATCCAGGTACCTTCATTGGTATTGAATTTGACCTCTTTGAAGTTCCATCCTTCTCCGGGATTGGCCACATCCCATTTCTTTTTGTCTTCCTGTGCGTTAGCTATTCCGCTGATGAAAAAAAAGAAAGCCAAAACAGATAAAATTTTTGTGTTTGACATTTTATTTATTGAATTTCAGTTAATTAATTGTTTGTAACTTGGGTGTATTTTCCAATAAACAGAATCAGGCCTGTTTTCTTGTCACGGATAATATAATAGAAGGGAACAATAGCGTAAAATTCAACAACGTCAAAATTCAGACTTTTGGTTGCAACAAATGCCAGTGAAGCAGCTGAAGCTGTTGTTCCGTACTCATCAACTTCAATACTGGCTTTATGTGTAATTTTATTAATAACCAGGCTTTCAGGTGAAATCCTGGAAAAGTCGGCATTACCGGAAAAGGGGCTGCTCAGTCCCATTTCTATCAGTTTATCTTTTACATTGAATTGATAGGAGCTTTTAAATTTTGGAATTGCTACAAACATTTTGCCATGAATAGAATCCATATTGTTCATCATATTTACAATACTGTCAAATTGAAAATAAGGCTCAATTTCGGTCCAATTGTAGTAACTTTTAGGATCTCGGCTATCATCATTTTTGTTTTTCAACTTGGGCAGGATTATAAACATAGAGGCTTCTCCATCGGAATATGGAAATTCCATCACACGGAGATATTCGTCTTCATTGTATAAAAATGGCGCGTATTTTTTCTCGAGTTCACTTTTGTATTTGTCTTCTGTATATTTCTTGTCATAAGGATCAAATTTTTTCCAGAATCTGAACATAAAATCGGTTTCCACATCCGAAACTACCCCATGAAATATATTACGGTAAGTTTGATTTTTATCAAAAACATGCATCCACCCGCCTTTAAAAGCGACGGCATTTATTAATGCAAGTTTTGTATTCTGTTTGAAGTCATTTGGACTGCAGATGTTTTTTATGACACTGTCAGTATTTTCAAATACCCAATTATTGATTTTAGCTGCTGCAGCTTTATTGTTATTAAAATCGATCGCTTCAACTTCTGTCTGATAATAAGTTTTTAGACTGTTTTGATACCCATCAAAAATCGAAATACCATTATTCACGAACATTTTATTGGCAACAACTATGCTGTACCTATCATTTTGCTGTTCTTTTAAAGTTCTTTCAATCTGATCTGCCAATTTATGAAACCCTATGCTGTTATCCCAATTTAAAAAAGCACTCATTTCTTTTTCGGTTTCACCTGAAGTACCGGCAAAAGTCATCAAAAGTAATCTGTTGATGCTGTAAGGGGAAATTATCGGATTTATGGTGTCTTTAGCCGAAATTTTCTGAAACAGGTCAAATCCAAATTTATTAAAACCCAAAACTTGGGCATTGATATCATAATCTTTTCCACTATCTTTAAAAATCAGCTCTTTAGGAGATTCAGATAATTTAAAAGTTGCTTTTTGTTTACATGCTGTAAAACCTGTAACGATCAATAAAATTAAAATCAATAGACGCATACCTCAGTTTATAAATTTTTGGACAAAGAATAACTGCAAAATCTCAGGGATTGCAGACCTGTTAACGTTTAAAATATTGCATATTAACATTTTATCATAATTCCAATAAACTCAAAAACAAAATTTAAAGTCCATTTTGGGCTTTGCCGTCAATTATAACCTATTAGTATTTCGTAAAGTTATAACAGTAGGGGCGGATTGTCAAAATTAATTCGATAGAGATAAGAATTTATTGGATGGTTTTGAAAATTAAATAACGCAATTATACTTGCAGCGAATAGAACCTTCACCTTAAATGGTTGTTAACTATTAAATTTTTAATAAACTTCTTATGCAAAAAACTTATCTCATTATTGGCGCCTCTTCCGGCATTGGCCGTCAGGCAGCATTACAATTAGCAGCAGCTGGTCACAGAGTAATCTGCACTTACAACAAACACCCGATGGTTAGTGAAACTGATTTATTGGAATACCATTCCCTAAATATTTTGGATGAAAATCCTGATTTTAATTTCCTGCCCGAAAAGCTCGACGGCTTGCTCTATTGCCCCGGCAGCATCAGTTTGAGACCTTTTGCGAGAATTAAAACGGAGGATTTTGCAGCCGATTATCAATTGCAGGTATTGGGCGCAGTGAAAGTCATTCAGGCAGCATTGCCCAAATTAAAAAATGCAGAAAATCCCTCTATTGTACTGTTTTCAACTGTAGCAGTACAGCTGGGATTGAGTTTTCACAGTCAGGTGGCAGCTTCTAAAGGCGCTATTGAAGGACTGACACGTGCCCTGGCCGCAGAATTTGCACCAAAGATCAGGGTCAACTGTATTGCACCTTCCCTGACCGACACTCCGCTGGCTGCTTCATTGCTGAGTACTGAGGAGAAAAAAGAAGCAAATGCACAAAGACATCCGCTCAAGAAAATTGGAACAGTAGGGAACATTGCCGACATGGCAGAATTCTTATTATCAGAAAAGGCTGCATGGATAAGTGGACAGATTCTGCATGTAGACGGGGGATTAGCCGCACTTAAGGTATAGCTCAAAAGTTATTTATAGCGTTCAAATACCAATTCTTTTAAGCCTAATTGTCAAAGGGCTGTACTATTTTACTTTAATCATAAAATACAGCAGACTAATACTGATAATAATGAAGGCTTTTTTGTAATTTTGCAGCAAATTTAAACGACCTTGTTACAGACTAACCTGCATACTAATGTACAATTCCGCAAGAAAACAGGAATCCTCCTGTTTTTGATGCTTTTTTTATTTGTACAGTCAGGTGTTTGGGCTCAGCCGCAGGCAGGCAACAAACTCATTGCAGAAGATATCAGCCCGGTTGTTGAAACAAATCCTGTCGTTGAAACTGCCCCAATTATTAAAATTGAGCGCGAGCCATCCAAAGATTTCGGATTCGAAAAATTAGATGTGCAAAAGTCCAATATCAAAACAAAAAAATACAATTATAAGGCAGGGGAGATTGACAGAAGCTTTATGGTGAATAACCCTTTTGACATGGAGGATCTCAGCAACCCCTTCAATTTGCCGCGAAAAGGATCAAATATTCGCCGGGATTTTAAGAAAAAAGAATCTCAAGACATTGAAAAATTCTTTAACAGTCTTTTCGAATACAAGGTAACTCAAAAAAAGACGGTTGTCAATAAAAAACCAGAAGTTGTAGCCCCCTATTGGATCCTCTTTTCCATGCTAGGCATGCTTTCATTTTTTACCTACATGCTGGTATCCTACAAGGGCGAGATAAAAAAAACCATGCAGGTTTTTGGCAGTTCCACTTCTGCAGGACAACAATACCGCGATCAAAAAAATATTTTTACTCCCTACAGCCTTTTTTCCTACAGTCTTTTTGTGTTGGCGATGGGTCATTTTGTTTTTGTTGCCGGTAACCTTTGGTTGAGTTCAAAAGAATTGGAACCCAATTGGTCTTTTCAAAATCTTTTTCTCTCCATTCTTGGTATATCAGGAATTTTCTTTCTGAAACACAACCAGGTACGGATAATAGGATCAATTTTTCCATTCAAACAGCAACTCGATTATTATAACTTTATCATCTCAAACAGCAATAAAGTAATGGCATTTGTCTTTACGCCCCTGCTGTTTTTATTGGTTTATTCTCCCGACCCTGTTAAGTTTTTCACACTGTACACAGCACTGTCCCTAGTGGGTCTGTCTTATCTTTACAGATATTTTAGAAGTGCAATTGCAGCAAGTGATATAATATTGGTAAATAAGTTTCATTTTTTTATTTACCTTTGCAGCGTTGAGCTAGCCCCAGTGCTCTTATTGTTAAAATTATTATCTATCATCTAACCCCCCATAAGCTGAGCATGCAGTCAGCGGAAAGAAAAGACAGGCTCCGTCCGGTAGAAAGTATTTTGGTAACCCAATTAACTACTCCCAATAATCAGGCACCCTATGACCGTTTGGTCGAAAAGTA
>JBIKQC010000076.1:0-12659 GCA_044349855.1 Saprospira sp. | reverse complement strand
ATTTTACAAATTATAGTGTCATGAAAGTAAGACCATCTATTAAAAAACGTTCAGCTGATTGTATAATCGTGCGTCGTAAAGGAAAACTTTACATTGTTAACAAAAAAAATCCTAGGTTTAAACAACGTCAAGGATAAACAATTCATAAAATAATTAACATATGGCTCGTATTGCAGGCGTTGATTTGCCTAAAAACAAAAGAGGTGTTATTGGTTTGACCTATATTTTCGGTATTGGAGCAACCAGTTCTAAAAATATCTTGGCAGAAGCCGGTATTGATGAAAATGTTCGTGTAAAGGATTGGACGGATGAAAACATCAAAGAAATTCGTAGAATTTTGGGTGAAAAACATAAAGTTGAAGGTCAGCTTCGCTCAGAAATACAATTAAATATTAAGCGATTGATGGATATTGCGTGTGTTCGCGGTTTAAGACATCGTAGAGGACTTCCAGTGCGTGGACAACGAACTCGTACTAATGCTCGTACCCGTAAAGGTAAACGTAAAACTGTTGCTAACAAGAAAAAAGCACCTAAATAATAAATAGTAGGTATATTCATAATCATTGTAAATTATTTGAGTCAGCTATGGCTAAAGCAGCAAAAAAAATAAAAAAGAAAAATGTAAAAGTAGAACCTCAAGGTTGTGCTTACATACAGGCTACTTTTAATAATATTATTATAACAATGACCAATAAAGCTGGTCAAGTTATTTCTTGGTGTTCAGCCGGTAAATCAAAATTCCGTGGCTCCAAAAAGAATACTCCTTATGCAGCTCAAGTATCTGCCAGCGAAGCAGCTCGCGAAGCATATGAGTTGGGCCTTAGAAGTGTTGTGGTATATGTTAAAGGCCCTGGTTCCGGACGTGAAGCAGCAATTCGTGCTATTGATGCTACTGGCGTAAAAGTAACAATAATTCAGGATACAACTCCTCTTCCACACAACGGTTGTCGTCCACCTAAAAAACGTAGAGTATAGTATTATACTTTAGGGCATTAAAGCTAAAATTTTTTAATAAATTATCAGTAATGGCAAGATACAGAGGACCCAGATCGAAAAAAGCCAGAGCGTTCAACGAACCCATCTTTGGCTACGATAAATATTTCGAACGTAAGAAATACCCTCCGGGACAGCATGGATTGGCTAAGCGCCGCAAACAAAAATCTGACTATGCAGTTCAGTTGATGGAAAAACAAAAAGCTAAATATACATATGGTGTATTAGAACGCCAGTTTCGTCTTACATTTGAGGCAGCTATACGTAAAACTGGTGTAACAGGTGAAAACCTATTACAATTGTTAGAAGCTCGTCTTGATAACGTTGTTTATCGTTTAGGAATTTCACCTACTCGTAGTGGTGCAAGACAGTTAGTTTCTCATGGTCATATTGCAGTTGATGGTATTGTTTCAACAATTCCTTCATTTACAATTCGTCCTGGTCATGTAGTAACTGTTCGAGGAAAATCTCAAAGCGTTCAAACTATAATAGATTCAATTGCAGCTAATAGCCAAAGTGTGCGTAAATATCCCTGGTTACAATGGAATAGTTCAAAAATGGAGGGAAATTTCCTGAATTATCCAACTCGAGATCAAATACCGGAAACTATTAACGAACAGTTGATTGTTGAGCTCTATTCAAAATAAAAAATAGCCTATTGGCATGCTCTGCTTAGGACTTCATTCGGTCTGTATGAAGTCCTAAGTTTTGTATTTGAAATACCTTATTTTACATATCAAAAGCCACAATTCTATTATGAGCTTGCTGAATTTCCAAAAACCCGATAAAATACTTTTACAAAAAGCCGATGATTTCGAAGGTCTTTTTGAATTTAAACCTCTAGAACCTGGTTTCGGTCAAACAATCGGAAACTCATTGCGCCGTATTCTTCTTTCTTCTTTGGAAGGTTTTGCAATTTCTGCGGTACGTCTTAAAGGTGCAGATCATGAATTTTCTACTATAGAAGGTGTTGTTGAAGATGTTGTGGACATTATTTTGAACTTAAAACAAGTTCGTCTCAAATATCTTTTAGATGATCAGGATGTAATAACTGAAAAAATTTATGTTTCTATAAGTGGTAAATCAGTTTTAACCGCAGGTGATATAAGTGAACATACTAATGTTTTCAAAGTAACTAATCCTAATTTAGTACTTTGTCATATGGATCCAACTGTTTCTTTAGAAATGGAATTATCTGTTACTAAAGGTCGTGGTTATGTTCCTGCTGAAGACAGCCTTCCTAAAGATGCACCAATTGGCTTTATTCCTGTAGATGCAATCTATACACCTATCAAAAATGTAAATTATTCAGTTGAAAGTAGCCGTGTAGGTCAACGTACTGACTATGAAAAATTGACTATCACTATTAAAACTGATGGTACAATTCATCCTGAATACGCTATCAAAGAAGCTTCAAAAATTTTAATTCAGCATTTGATGCTCATCACTGATGAAAATATCAAATTCCCTGATGAAACCGATAAAGAAGACAATATTGTTGATGAGCACATCCTGCACATGCGCAAATTGCTCAAAACATCTTTGGAAGATCTCGACCTTTCTGTTCGTGCTTACAATTGTCTTAAAGCTGCGAAAATCAATACTCTTGGAGAACTTGTTCAATACGAGACTCATGAATTGTTGAAATTCCGCAACTTCGGTAAAAAATCTTTAGTTGAAATCGAAGAATTGTTGCAGGAAAAAGGTCTTACCTTTGGTATGGATCTTTCCAAATACAAACTTGACGAAGAATAATCATTTTTATTTTTTGCAGTAACTTTGATAATCTTATCAGTGCTGCGAAGTTAATTCATTACTAACAAATCATGAGACACGGTAAAAAGTTTAACCACCTTAGCCGCAAAGCAGGTCACCGTAAAGCCCTTCTGCGCAATCTTACAATTTCACTCGTGAAATACAAACGCATCAAAACGACTATTGCAAAAGCAAAAGAATTGCGTAAATTCATCGAGCCGTTGTTAACTAAATCAAAAAACAACACCACTCACTCCCGTCGTGTAGTTTATAGCTACCTCCAAAACAAAGATGCAGTTACAGAAATGTTTACAACAATTGCACCTGCTATTGCTAACCGTCCTGGTGGTTATGTTCGTATCGTTCGTTTAGGTTTCCGTCCTAGTGACGCTGCTGAAGTTGCAATGATTGAATTAGTTGATTTTAACACATTAGTCCTTAACGCTGCAAGTCAGGCTGAAGAGGCTGACAAAAAACGGACACGTCGCGGTCGTCGCAAAAAAACTGAAGAAACTGCAGTAATAACTGAAACTGTAGAAACTGAAGAAACAATTGAAACACCTACTGAAGATAAAACTGAAGAATAATTCAGCTATTTTCAATTATAATATAAGCCACTCTATCATAAAGGTACGAGTGGCTTTTTCTCTTTAAAATGAAAAAGTTAATTCTGTCTTATCTTCACAAAATCTTAGGAAATGAATTGGATGCCAAAATTAAACAGACCTTTTTAAAAGGGTCATTTTCTTCTCTTTTTCTTCAGGCATCACTTTCAATACTAACATTTTTAATCACTATAGTTGTCGCCCGACTCACAGGAGACAAAGGTTTCGGTATTTACACTTTGGTATTTACCTGGGTAAGTATTGTCAGTTCAGCAGCTGTTTTTGGTACGGATGATCTTGCCTTAAGACAAATGCCGCTTTATAAAGCTAATGAAGATAAATCTCAAGCAAAGGCCTTTCTTATTTGGGGTAATAAAACAGTTTTATTTTCTGGTCTATTTTCTGCATTAATTTTCTCCCTGGCAGCATTTTATTTACCTATCAGTGGATTAACTGAGTATTCGGAATATCATTTTTATGCCGCTTTAAGTATACCTTTCTTTGTTATCATGCACTTTAATCAGGCTGCTTTAAGAGGTTGGGGTAAATTAGGATCCGGTCAAATTGTAGAAAAAATATTACAGCCGCTTTTTTTTCTTGGAGTCTTATTCTTTGTCTATTTACTAGGGAATCAAATTGATGATTTTTCTGCAATAGTTTTTAGAACGATATCCTTCTTTTTAGCTGCAGCTGCAGCTTTGTATTTGGTTTATAAAAAGCTGAATATAATTTTTATTAAAAGTTCATCTTCCTTAAATGCTAAACATTGGAGAATAACTTGTTTTTATTTTATGTTAAGCACCCTTCTTTATAGCATTAACACTAGAATTGACATAGTTTTTCTGGGTGTATTCGAAGTTGAACCAGAACAAATTGCCTATTACAATGTAGCACTTAAATTTTCAGATATTGCCCTCATCCCTTATCTGGTAATCTGCACAGTGTCAACTCCTATGTTTTCTTCCCTTTTTCATCAGAACAGAAAAGAAGAATTACAGGCTTTTTATACTAAAATAACGAGAATAAGTGCGCTACTAATTGCCTTGATTATTACTGTATTTATTGCTTTGGGACCATGGTTTTTATCATGGTACGGCACATCTTTCAAAGCGGGATTTACAGTATTGGTTTTACTATGCATTACAAAACTTGTCCATGTATTTATAGGCCCTGCAAATTATCTGTTGAGTATGATTGGTCAGGAAAGAGCTGTTACTAAGGCTTTAATTATTAGCGTTATCATAAATATATTATTGCAGTTTTTGTTAATTCCTCCTTTTGGAATTGAAGGTGCGGCTTTCGCAACCCTTGGCGGACTACTTTTCTTCGACATTTTTTTAGCATTTAGTGCATACTACAGTTCAGGTCTTTGGGTATCTGCGTTTGGTAAATTTAAACCTTAATTATTTTATTCAGTTTTCGATACTATCTTTTATCTAAAAAAGGTTCTGTAATTTTCCCTTATAATATCGTTCTTAGTAATTAAATAATTGGTTTGATCAAATTAGCTGTAGGTACTTCCTTTCTGGAATTAGCTACCCGTTGTAGCTGCAATGAAAAAGAACAGTGATATTGCTGTGGGAAATGTAGTAGGCTCCAATATTTTCAATATACTGGGTATTTTAGGTTTGAGTGCAGTTATATATCCTACACCTTTTGAGGAGTCAATTAATAGCAATTTATATATTCTTATGATTCTATTTTTAGCCACTGCAATCATTTTTGGTATGTAATTCATGGGAACAAAACCCAAAAAGTAAATTATACAATTTATTATGAGGCAGGCATTTATTCTCACTGCTTTGTATATCGCTAACACTGTATACATTGTCATTATTGAAGTGTATAAAGCAAATTAAAATAACAATTCACAATTTTTAAAATAAAAAAGACCAGTCAGTTTTATAAACGACTGGTCTTTTTATATCACTACAAGATCTACTGTCCATCCTCAATTTTCCCTTTCTCTATAATTGGTGATGGTGGAGTTGAAGGTATGAGTGACAAAATAGCCTCCTGCAGCGCACTTGTTTTCTTCGATATTTTTTGCTGTGGTTGCCAATTGGTAGAATAAATTAGACTGTCAGCTTTGTATAAAGATATTCCTATAACTGCTGCTCCATCTGCAAATTGTTTCTTTGGAGTCTTACGGGGAAGTTTTTTTGCTTTTAATTGTAGGTTTAAAAAATCCTTACTGCTGATAGCAACTTCATTGTTATCTGCATCTTCACCCTTTCTATTGGTAATTTTAATCTGACTGCTGTCAATTTTAATTTCCAGCATTTCCCTGTAATTTGGCGGCAAAGAATTATTGCCGCTGTAATATTCTATTCGGTCAAATTTTAATTTGCCAATTGAACAACTGCAAAAAGTCAACGTAAGAATCAGTAAAAATCTATATTTTATTATCATGACATTATTGTTTTGAACAAATTTACCCAATTTTAAAATCTTAAAGCTATAGAATCCAATTTTTCTAAACTATTTAGTTGAAAAGGCCGTATATTTGCTATTTCAGACTCATGTGAAATGAGACTTTTAACTATTGTAATATTATTATGGAAAATAATTTATCGGGATTCGAAGAGCTTGGACTGCCACGTCAGTACCTGAATGCAATTGAAGAAATGGGTTATGCCATCCCAACTCCAGTTCAGCAGAAAGCAATTCCTATCATCCGCTCAGGTCAGCACGTCATTGGCATTGCACAAACCGGTACGGGAAAAACGGCCGCTTATCTGTTGCCTGTAATGCAAAACCTTAAATTCGCTCAAGGCGAATTGCCCCGTGCAGTTATCTTAGTGCCAACCAAAGAACTCGTACTTCAAGTATTGGAACAGGTTCAGCTTTTAGGTAAATATACTGATCTTCGTTCTGTGGGTCTTTACGGCGGAGTCGGCAGAAAGAAACAAGCCGAAACTGCCAGAGCCGGTGTCGACATTGTTGTCTCTACACCAATGCGGTTATTGGAATTATATCAGGAAGAAGGCTTAGATCTCAAAAAAGTGCAGGTATTTATCCTGGACGAGGCTGACCGTATGCTCGATATGGGTTTCCGCCCACAGTTAAATGCCATTCTCGATGTACTGCCTCGCAAAAAGCAAAATATGATGTTCTCTGCCACCTTCTCCGGTATTGTAGAAGAGTTGAGCTGGGATTTTATGGACTTTCCGGTAAAAATTGAAATTACTCCGGAAGCTACACCTGTTGAAACTGTTGATCAGCAATCCTACAGTGTACCCAATTTTCAGACAAAACTGAATCTTTTGGAGTACTTAATGCGCAATGCAGAAATGAGTCGTGTAATGGTTTTTGTAAAATCGAAAACAACGGCCAACCGTATTTTTGAATACCTTCAAATCCATCGATTAAAAGGGGAGATGCGGCTCATTCACTCCAATAAAGGTCAGAATACCCGAATCAATGCCTTCAACGATTTTAAAGAGGGTTTTGTGCGCCTGCTTATCAGTACGGATGTCATGGCACGAGGTATAGATGTAACGGAAGTAACTCATGTTGTCAATTTTGATGTGCCAACTGTTTATGAAGATTATGTTCATCGTATTGGCCGCACAGGTCGCGCATGGTGTACAGGAACTGCTATTACTTTTGTGACCAAATCCGATCAGTACCACATAAAACAGATAGAACAGAAAATCAGAATGCCAATTCCTGTTCTAGATATGCCTGCTGATGTAGTCATTGCAGAAACTCCTTTTGAGGAAAATCAGGACATGGAAAGAGAAATCGATATTCAAAAAAAGAAAGATGATCCCGATTTCAAAGGAGCTTTCCACGAGAAAAAGGATTATAAAATTAAACAGAAACAAAAGGCCGGCAAAAGAATTCCTAAGTTTTCAGGTAAATCAAAAAGTATTATTACTAAGACTGTTAAAACAGGACAAAAAACATCTAAACACAACAGGAAAAAAGGCTAAAGGAATAAAAAATACTAACTAAAATTGCCATTTTATTAGTCTAACCTCTCAAAATCTTTTAACTTCTCAATCTCTAAATCTGAATAATAAAAATATCAAACTACAGCTCATAACAGTTATTGTTGGAGCAATCTTGTTGGCAGGTAAATTTTTTGCCTGGTGGATGACCCATTCCAGTACTGTACTGACTGATGCATTGGAAAGTATTATCAATGTAGCAGCCGGCGTATTGGGACTTTACAGTTTGATTTTGTCAGCACAGCCAAAGGATGAAAATCACCCTTACGGACACGGAAAAGTAGAATTTATCTCAGCAGGAGTAGAGGGTACCCTCATCACACTGGCAGGAGTGCTGATTGTTGCTCAGGCAATTTGGACATTGATTGTTGGTGGAGAACCGATAGGAAATGTTGGAATAGGACTTTATATTGCTGCTTTTGCTGGAGCTGTCAATTATTTATTGGGTTATCTCACTGAAAAACAAGGTCATAAATCAGGATCATTGGCGATGATTGCCGGTGGAAAACACCTGAAATCTGATGCCTACTCCACAGTTGGAATGGTCATAGGCCTTTTGGCCATCTTCCTATTACAATCTGTTTGGCAAATGGACAGAGCAGCACAGATACTTGATAATGTAGTTGCTATAATTTTTGGTGGATTTATTGGCTGGACAGGTTATGGAATACTCAGAGAATCTGTGGCCGGGATTATGGATGAAGTAGATATTGATCTTGTAAAAAATATTGTAAAACACCTAAATGAAAATAGAGCAGAAAATAGGATAGATGTTCATAATCTGCGCATTATCAAATATGGACCCTCCTTGCATATCGACTGCCATATCACGGTACCTTGGTTCTTTACGACAAGAGAGGCACATGAAGAAGTTGACAGTCTGGAACAATTACTTCGCCTTAACTTAGACCCTTCTGTCGAAGTTTTTGTACATGTCGATCCCTGCATACCAACTTCCTGCTTCCTCTGTGAAAGAAACAATTGTTCAGAACGAAGTACTGACTTTAAAGGTAGGGTAGAATGGACAGCCGAAATGATCATGAAAAATAGAAAACATGGTTTAAATTAAAAATGCATAGTGTTTTTAACAAAAACGCTATTTTTGCCAAAGATTCGAATTTGCTGTTAAAATTTCTCATCTTAATCATCAAGACAAAAGTAAAAGCCAAAGGCAGTTTACAGGTAAAAGAGATGATGTTTTAATATATCGGCATCTCAAGTCTTATATCTCAAATCTTACATCTAAATAATGAAACAAACTATTAAACAGCGACAGATAGCCGCATTAATACAAAAAGAATTCAGTACGGTACTGCAAATTGAAGGTGATATCATATATGGTGATGCGCTTGTAACTGTTACACGTGTAAAAATGAGTGCCGATATGGGCATTGCTTATATCTACCTCAGTGTTTATAATACACTTTATAAACAAGAGATTATCAAAGAAATGTGGGAAAATCTTTCCCGCCTTCGCGGAGAATTGGGCAGACGTATTAAAAGACAGGTGCGCCGTATCCCTGTGCTAAAGTTCTTTATCGACGATACGATGGATGAGATGGAACATGTAGACCTGCTCTTCAAAAATATTAACAATCCTGAGTTTCAGGAACGCTCCATGAAAGAAGTCATGGAAATGAAAGCTGCCAAAGAAAAAGCCGCTCAAAAAGCAGCTGAAGCTGATGATGACGATATTGACGGGGATGAGGAAGAATTCACACTTGAACAACTGCTCGCAGATGATGATTTCGAAGATGAAGAAGGTGAAGATGATGAGCGCGCTGATGCTGAAATGGCAGATGACGAGGAATAGTGATCAAATTTTTACTACTTGTTCAGTCATTAGATAGAAAATCCGCATATCCATCACATCCGCACATCACCTCATCTTAAGGATTAATGAATTTACCCTTCCGGTTCGCTATACGTTATGTTTTTTCCAAAAAGACAACGAATGCCATCAACCTGATATCCATGATATCGGTGTTTGGCATCGCTTTGGGATCCATGGCGCTTATCGTGATCCTATCGGTTTTCAATGGATTTGAGGATTTGCTGCGTGACCTCATCGGAGTGTTCAAACCCGATATTCACCTTACCGCTAAAGAAGGTAAAGTATTTACCTTGACAAAAGACCAAATGTCCAAACTTGAAAAAGTGGAAGGCGTCATATCTATCAGTCGTGTACTCGAAGAAATTGCACTTTTTGAATATGAAGGTATTCAGAATATTGGCACAATAAAGGGTATAGATGAAAATTTTCTTACTGTAATTTCGATGGACAGTACATTACTGCGCGGACGATTTGATATTGGCGGATCCGCAAAGGGCAATCAGCAGCTTGCTGTGGTTGGTGCCACAATCGAACATACGCTTCAAATCAGAGGTATGCAGGCCAATCCGCTCACGGTCTATATGCCAAGACGCGGAGAAACAAAGGTTTCTATTACCAAAAAACCATTCGATCAGCGGGAACTATATCCTTCGGGAGTATTTTCAGTCCGACAGGTAGATTACGATAATACAGTTATCACCAATTTGAAATTTGTGCAGGAATTATTGGCCTACAAGTCAGGCGAGATCAGTGCTTTGGAAATTAAAACAGACCCTGCATACAATACTGCCCAAATTCAGTCCGATATTCGAACAATTATGGGCGATGCTTTTTTTGTAAAAAACCGATTTGAACAGGATGAAGCCTTTTTCAAAATTACCAATATGGAAAAATGGGTGGGCTTTCTTATTTTTGCCTTTACCCTTGTTTTGGTAGCCTTTAATATGGTTGGTGCACTCTGGATGTTGGTTTTGGAAAAACGCAAAGATATTGCCAATCTGAAAGCGATGGGTGCAACAGATGCACTGGTCCGTAACATATTTTTGGCAGAAGGCGCACTGCTTTCCGGTATTGGTGTAGCCTTGGGAACTATAGCAGCAGTAATTATTTGTACTCTGCAACAGCAATTCGGGCTTGTACCGCTTGAAGGAGCAGGTTCTACCTTCCTTATTCAATCCTATCCGGTCAGTATGCGGATTTTTGATTTTGTGGTAGTAATTTTTACTGTTCTAATAATCGGAATAGGTGCAGCTTTATTGCCTGCAATGCGCGCTGCCCGTATCAAAAGTCTGGTCCGGGAGGATTAATATTTTTTTAATTTGATCCGTCAATTCATATTACAAAATCCGCACATTCACATAACTTGTCCCGACCCAAGACGGGATCATCTCATCCGCACAACTTGTCCCGACCCAAGACGGGATCATCTCATCCGCACATCCGCACATCATATATATGCAAAAATTACCCTTCCTTTACATAGCAGATAGCCCCTTGGGTGGCCGGGGCGTTTTCGCCACTGAGTTCATACCTATTGGCACATTGATCGAGATTGCGCCTGTCATCATCATTCCGGCCGATGAGCTGAAAGTTATTCACCATACAGTGCTGCATGATTATTATTTTCTTTGGAGCGACGATGGCGGAGAAGCTGCATTGGCATTAGGTTACGGCTCATTGTACAATCATTCCTATAAACCCAATTCTGAATATTATACCAATAGAGAAACAACATCTATTGATGTTTTTGCCATAGCCGACATTCCGGCAGGAGAGGAGATTACCTTTAATTATAATGGAATGCCATTTGATGAAACCCCGGTATGGTTTGACGATGTGGATTATAAACGATAGTCAGAAATAGTAACAAGGTTTATAAAAAAAACAGGGATTCGACTTGATTGTCGAATCCCTGTTTCAATAATCCCATGAGAGGTTCATGTCTGAAAATCTCATCCTAATCAAAACCTAATTGAATTTTATCGAATCGAGTATTTTATAAAGAAACAGCATTCTTTCGGTTGAATTAACAGCTCCCATAATGAGCAAATCAAAATCATCCTTTCTGACTAGCCCTATTATGTTGTATTCTGAATAAAAATCATGGTCTAATTTAAAAATATATAATTTTAAATTAGCGCCATCTATTTTAAGATTTTCATGAGCCTGAAATACCGATTTTGGGAAATAGTATGCTTTCATTGTTGAGGCTGAAGCATCATCACTCAAATCATTAAACGTTATTTTAGGCATCCTGGTCAGGTTTAGCCATGAAACAATATCGCCATTTTCATTTTCTTCTTTTGTGTTTAAGGTATTGGCATTTTTTGAAATAATCTTGTGATTGGAACCTTCGTAATCAACTTTGAAACCTAGTAGCAGATCAGGGTCTAAAATTAAATATTCATCGTAATTGCCTGTTTTTAAAACAGTTTGAATTAATTCTTCCAATCTGTTTTTTGAAGATTCAATCGTAATTCTAACCAAAAAATCATCTGACCCGAAAAGAAGAATAAATCCGTGGTTGTTCAAATTGCCTTCTCTATAATAAAGTTGAACAGAGCTGTACCCGTAAATATTGGATTTATACACATTGAAAGTGTCATGCCCTGTTTTGACAATATTTGTAAGCTGTTTTGCAGTTAATTCTTCAAATGTATAAGGATTTGTTACCTCATAAATCCCAATCAGAGAACTGTCTTTTAAGCTTTTAAAACCTAGAATATTCTTATCTTTTACAAAATCTTCGGGAAGTTCCAGGCTAAATCGGGTTCCTGAAACCTGATATAAGGTTTGTCCCTCCAGCTTAAAGTTATTAACAATAAAGACTATAATTAACAACAAGATTTTGTAAGGCATTGAAATATAAATATTTATTACTTTGTTAAAATCTCTAATTGAAGTGCACTGAAGATTGGCTGTCCGAAAAGTACCATGGACTCTCTACTTTCTACCAATTACTGGTTTTAAAACCTGGCAACAAACCCCAAAAAGGCAGTCACAAAGCCATTCAGTTTTGGCCCAAAAGCCGTATTTAGAACCTCACCCTCGGTATCCATTTGTTTGTCAACCTCGCCAACAGTGAGCATCTGCGGTTGCGGGTAAGCCTGTACGCCAAGGATATTGATCTGCAGCTGCTGTGCAGCACGAATGCCTCCCATAATACCTGTTGAAGCAGTCGCAACGCCAATAGGCTTGCCGGCAAATTCAGCCTTTCCGAAAGTATCCAATAGATTTTTCAATCCGGTTGAAATACTTCCATTATATTCTGGTGTAACAAAAATAATCGCTTTGCTCTGTTGGAGTATTTCCGCAATTTTGATCATATTTTCACTGCGTTCACTTTCTGTCAGAAATGCAAATCGTTCAGAGAACAGCGGCAGTGTAAGCTCTTTTAAATCAATGAGGCTTACGGATTGACCTGCGGTTTCAACTGTTCTTTTCAGTGCAAGGGCTACTCTGTGGCTTGTTCTTCCCGGTCGGGTACTGGTTGAAATAATGGCTATAGACATGGGT
>JBIKQC010000075.1:0-12732 GCA_044349855.1 Saprospira sp. | reverse complement strand
TCCACGTTGCTTCATTGCATGTAACACATGAGTAGTTACTTTTTTGATAGGTTGTTTTACAGACATGATGTTATAAGTTAAAAAGCTAAAAGTGGAAAACAGAAAACTATGCAGTAGCAGTGGGATTCAGACAATAAGACAAAACCGGAGGTTTCCAGACTATCTTTAAGCATGGTATTGTTAGGTTTATATTAAATTTTCAGACTTTGTTCTTATTTCGAAAGGCCGCTTCTATATGCTGCTCCCGACATATTGAAACGATGTCTGCGGCTTATAATTTTTAGTGTTTTTAATTTTAAATCAAATTCTAATTAAAGATTTCAACCATTGATTCGCCAAATTAAGTTGCAAATATCAGAATTAAAAAGATACTGCCAAACTATTATTTTTCATTGTTGATTCAATTTTTGTTAAATCGAAGACTTTTCTATAACTTTGCCTCAAATATTCAGAAAAACCATCAATTTTAAAATCCGGTACAATCCAAATGAAAATTAGCCAAATATTGCGCAATAGCTTCGCAGCGCTTATCCTCGGTACTCTTTTCTCTTCCTGCAGCAACGATGTTGATGTGATCGGTGAATGGAAAGAAATTCCGGTAGTTTATGCCGTTTTTTCTCCTTATCCTGACAGCAGCGGCATTAATTATTTCAGAATAGAGAAAGCCTTTTTGGATCCGGATACCGATGCTTTGCTGATAGCACAACGCCCTGACTCAATTTATTATGGGCCAAATGACCTTGAAGTAACTATTTACGAAAGAACTGTCTTCACAAACTATACGGTATTGGATACCCTGGAAAGAGTAGATTTTTCAACATTGGGCATCACCCGTGACAGTGGTATCTTTGCCAGAACGCCAAATTATGTCTATATGATGAACAATCAGGTGAGATTGGGTTCTGATGATGATCAATTTTATAAGCTCGTCATTAAAAACCTTGTCAACGGCAAAGTTTATACCCAGTATAGCAGAGGCATAACTATGGGTGTTTTCAGCCCTTCTGATTTGACTTATACCAATTTCAAATTCACATTGCCTACTCAGTCTCGCCCCATCCGTTGGTCACATGTTGACCCTGCCTCCAATGAAACTGTATTTGACAAAGTAGATTTTAATTGGTCTCAACCATCTAATGCTGCTATTTATGACCTGACAGTAATTTTACGTTATGCTGAATTTCAAGCCGATTTGAATACTACAGGTGAACCTGAAATTCCTGGCACACGTGTTTATAAAGAGGTAAGTTGGAAAGCAATAAGAAATTTTGCAGCACCCGGTGATATGCGACTGACAACTCCATTCCAGAATTCAGAAAAATTCTACTATTTTGTCAAAAATGACGGAGGAAGTGTTAAACAGGAATTGAACGGAGAAAATTTCTATAATTTCCTCGCCTCTAACCTTTCTGATGTTGTGACTTCAGGAAGCAATATCCGACGCTGTGCAATAAAAATTGACGCAAGAATTGATGCCGGAGGACCTGAAATAGCTGAATATATTCGCGCAAGAAATGCAAATCAAAATCTTTTGGGCGGCTTATTCCCGGCCGATCCTTTCAGTAACATCGAGGAAGGTTATGGCATTTTTTCCTATAAATTCCATATCTACAGAAGAAACTACAATATAGAAGATGAGACATTTGATTATTTGAATTCTGGCGAAATTACCCGAAACTTGGGTTTCAAAAGCTTTGGCTGTAATTAGAGATAAAAGTTAAAAGAATAAAATTAAACAGGCTGTTCAAATAAATTGGGCAGCCTGTTTTTTACTGCTAAAGAATTTTTAACGTCAAAATTTTAACTGACTGAATTTACTTTTAAAAGTTAGTTTTGTATGTGCCAAAGCAACTTTAACGAATAGCTTATAATTAGAATGGCTGACTTTTATTTTTCTGCCAAAAAAACAGTAAAGATGTGCATTTTGACATTTTGTCAGATTAAATATCAAAAATATGACAATTTGTAGCTAAAAATACGTCTTTTTCGGTGTGGTACAGCTATTGAATATAATCTTTCGAAAGAATCTTTAAAACAAAGTGCTAGGATTAAATTATATAGAATCAACCAAAAAAAATAGTTAAAAAATTATGGGCAAAATCATAGGCATCGACTTAGGAACAACCAACTCATGTGTATCAGTAATGGAAGGCAATGAGCCGGTTGTAATTACCAACGACGAAGGAAAACGCACAACACCTTCAGTAATAGGTTTCTTGGACAATGGTGAACGCAAAGTAGGTGATTCCGCCAAACGTCAGGCAATTACCAATCCACTTCGTACCATCATGTCAATCAAACGTTTCATGGGCCGCCGTTATTCGGAAAGTGTCAATGAAACTAAAAATGTGCCTTATCAGGTAAATCAGGGTAACAATGACACGGTTCGCGTCAAAATTGATGACAAAGAGTATACTGCTCAGGAGTTATCAGCCATGATTCTTCAAAAAATGAAAAAAATTGCTGAAGACTACTTGGGTCAGGAAGTAACAGAAGCAGTTATTACTGTCCCTGCATACTTTAATGATTCTCAGCGTCAGGCTACAAAAGAAGCCGGAGAAATTGCTGGTCTCACAGTACGCCGTATCATCAATGAACCAACAGCAGCAGCTTTGGCATACGGTATGGATAAAAAAGGTCAGGACATGACAATTGCGGTTTATGACCTTGGTGGCGGCACTTTTGATATTTCTATCCTCGAATTGGGCGGTGGTGTATTTGAAGTAAAAGCTACAAATGGCGATACTCACCTTGGTGGTGATGATTTTGACCGTACCATTATCGAATGGTTGGGAGAAGAATTCAGACAACAGGAAGGCATTGACCTTATTAAAAATCCTGAATCACTGCAGCGCCTCAAAGAAGCTGCTGAAAAAGCTAAAATAGAGCTTTCAAGCGGTACTACAACAGATATTAACCTTCCTTATATAGCATTCACGGATTCCGGTGCAAAACACTTGGTTCGTCAGCTGAGCCGCGCAAAATTTGAACAACTGACAGAGGATCTTGTTCGCCGCACCTTGGAACCTTGCCGCAAAGCATTGGAACAAGCCGGTATGAGTGTAAATGACATCCATGAAGTTATTCTGGTTGGCGGTTCTACACGTATCCCACGCATTCAACAAGCAGTAGAGGAGTTCTTCAAAAAGAAACCGAACCGCAGTGTAAATCCTGATGAGGTTGTTGCTGTAGGCGCTGCTATTCAGGGTGGTGTACTCACTGGTGAAGTAAAAGATGTATTACTTTTGGACGTAACGCCGCTGTCATTGGGTATCGAAACTTTGGGCGGTGTATTCACCAAACTTATCGAAGCCAATACAACTATTCCTAAACGCGCTTCTCAGGTATTCTCAACTGCACAGGACAATCAACCTTCAGTTGAAATCAACGTATTGCAGGGCGAGCGACCTATGGCTGCTCAAAATAGAAAAATCGGACGCTTTGTGTTGGACGGAATCCCAAGCCTTCGCAAAGGAGAACCTCAAATTGAAGTGACCTTCGATATTGATGCAAATGGCATCCTCAGTGTTTCTGCCAAAGAAATGACTTCCGGCAAACAGCAGACAATCCGCATAGAAGCATCTACAGGGCTCTCAAAAGAAGAAGTAGAACGCATGAAACGCGAAGCGGAAGAAAATGCAGATACTGACCGCAAAGCACGCGAAATCATCGACAAAATCAACGAAGCAGATTCAGTAATTTATCAAACTGAAAAACAGTTGACTGAATATGCCGATAAAATCTCAGCTGATGCTAAAGTCAATATTGAATCGGCATTGACTGAACTGAAAGACGCGCATCAAAAACGCGATATCGATGCAATTACAAAAGGTCTGGACGCTATTAATAATGCTTGGGCCGCTGCAACACAGAATATGAATCCGGGCGGCGGACAGGAGCAGCAGAATCCTGGCGCAGGTGAGGATGGCACAGCCGATGTAACAGATGTTGATTTTGAAGAAGTAAAATAAATACTTTTGAGTATTGGAAACAGCAATCTCTTAACGCTCAAGTATTGTTACTTTTATCATAGCTTTAATTATTCAGAAGCCTCCTATAAAGGGGGCTTTTTTATTTATAAAAATTCCTGGATGAAGCTCATGCACTCGTTTAACTTCTTAATTATTACATTTCGATACTTTCCAACAGTTTTTCTTTTTACAGCATATTTTACAATCTGTTTCAAGTTTTAAAATAAATACCTTAAAACTTGCAAACTCAATTTCACTTTCCTATATTTGCAGCCTTATCAAATACTTTGCATGATGCCGAAGTGGCGAAATTGGTAGACGCGCACGTTTCAGGTGCGTGAGCCGCGAGGTGTGAGGGTTCGAGTCCCTTCTTCGGCACCACAAGCGCAAAATCGTTATACGGTTTTGCGCTTTTTCTTTTATAAATTACTATCTTTAATAAAGATATAGATTGAATTTGACTGAAAAAATCAAAAAAACAAGTAATACAATTCGTTATGATAAAAGAAGCACTCCTCTCCTATTTCCAGGCACAACAGGCCACAGTGCTCAATAATTGGCAGTCCGCAAAATCTGAACATGATGTGGACGCACTGCATGATCTCAGAGTGGGAATCAAACGCCTAAAAGCACTATATCAGGTATTGGATCCGCTTTCAGGCGGAAAATTCGAATACAAGTCTCATTTTGAAGACATAAGACAATTATTCAAAGCAGTTGGAAAATTGCGCGATATTCAGGTACAAAATAGGCTCTTTACTTATTTTGCCAAAGAAACTCCACTTGAGGATTATAAAGACTTCTATCGCGAACTTCAGAAAAGTGCAGAGGATGAATCAGTACATTTAAAATCGGCACTTCAAAATTTTAAGCCGCAAGTGATGGAAGACAGTATAAATGATACTGCTGTATTTTTAGAAGGCTACTCTGACAAAAAAGCAATAAAACAAAATCTTAAATATCTGAATAAAAGACTGAAACAGGTAAAAGATTTACTGCCTTTCAAAAAGGATGAACTCTTGATGCATGAAATGCGCAGCCGGGTAAAACAGGCTTACTATATCATTGAGCTCCTGAAACTGATGCAGCCTGACTTAGAAGCTGTAGAAGACGCAAAAGGTATTAAATTAGCCGGGGAACTGCTCGGACAATGGCATGATCACGCTGTGCTTTCAGATCAGATTAGAAAGTTTTTAAACGAAGCCTGTGAAGATGATGATTTTGACAGCGAACCCTATTCTGATATTTTGAAAAGAATTAAAAAAGAAGGCAACCAATTACTGAAAAGAGGAAGAAAGGTATTAAAATCATTGAGATTAAGCGTCGTTTAACTGTATCTGAATCAGTTGAAACTAACTTAACGGTGCTTAAAAACTTATGTAATTTATCTATCTATTTTATAAGGCATTCAAATTTATACTTTTTTATGAATGTCAATATCCGCAAGACAGCGCAGCTGACGGGTCATAATGCATCTGTTTATGCCCTCTCAGCTTACAATACAGACAATCTAATACTATCTTCGGGAGGAGACGGTATGGTTGTAGTTTGGGATCTCAATAACCCTGAACTTGGCAGGCTCCTTGCCAAAGCGGATGGAAATATTTTTTCATTGACTTATCTGCCGGAGCAGCATTGGGTTGTTGCCGGGAACATGTATGGCGGGTTGCATTGGATTGATATGGCCGATCAGCAGAATTTTAAATCTGTACAGATTCACAAAAAAGGAGTTTTTGCATTTCATCAGCTGAACGATAAGCAGTTACTAAGCTTGGGCGGCGAAGGCGGCCTTACACTTTGGGATATCCCAAATGCCCGCAGTATTGAAACCCTCGAACTGAGCGCAGAGAGTTTACGATGTATAGACAAACATCCATTTAAATCAGAAATAGCTATCGGATCAAGCGATGGAAATATCTATCTTGTGCATTCTGAAACCTTGGAACTAAAGAAAGTGCTTAAACAAGCACATCAAAATTCTGTTTTTTCTGTCAGATACAGCCCCGACGGGCAATACTTGCTCAGCGGAGGAAGAGATGCCTATCTCAGGATCAGGGAAACTGTTGCCTATGAAGAGCTTCCCACGCAAGCAGCACATCTTTTCACCGTAAATGACATTGCTTTTCATCCGACTTTACCATACTTTGCCACAGCAAGCCGCGATAAGACTATTAAAATCTGGGATGCACAAAGCTTTGCCTTGCTCAAAGTCATTGACAGTATTCGGTATGGGGGACATTTAAAATCGGTAAACGGCCTATTGTGGTCTAAATACAACAATGAGTTAATATCCTGCAGTGACGATCGCAGTATAATAATTTGGGAGTTGGCGTTTTAATACAATTTAGTCTTTTACAATTTGACAGTCCTGTCATATTCCAAAGTATAGGTATCTCCAAGACTGGCAATCAGATAGCCGGCACCTTGTGACTTACATTCCTCAGCGATCAGCTCGCAGCTTTTTTTGATATTTTCCGCATCGAGGTGCGAAAAGGGCTCATCCATGAGCAGCAGTTCAAAGGGCTGACACATGGCTCGGACAATCGCCATACGCTGTCTTTGACCGTAGGAAAGAATGCCGGCCGGTTTACTCAAAAACTCCGCTACACCAAGTCTTTCTGCCATTTCTTTAATCTGTGCTTCCGTTTTAAAATCGGTGAGCATATTTTTTAATTTCAGATTTTCCCAGGCAGTAAGATTTGGGAAAAGGCGCAGATCCTGAAATATGATGGAAAGGCGTTTCTGTCTTATTTCAGCCCAATCGTTTAATCCAAAATCCTTAATATTTCGTCCGTCAAGGGTTACATTTCCCTCATAGTCCTTTCTTATTCCATAGAATATCAGCTGTAGGGTTGTTTTGCCCTTACCGGATGGTGCTGATATAAAACAACGTGTAGCTGCCTGAATATCAAGTTCTGTTTTCCAAACCTCGGAAAATCCTATATTTTGCTCCTTTAATGGAATTGGTATTAGTTGGGATATATGAAACATCGCGGGCAATGATTGAGATGAAAGATCAAAGATAAAAGATAAAAGCAAGAGACGTTCGGTCGAACGTCTTGAACTGAATAACAGTGAACAGGAGCAATGAACTGAGCTGTGCCGTCGTTATAAAATTAACTAATCCGGAATTTTAAAGCAAAGCCTTTGGCTTGGTAACATTCGGTGGTTTCAGATAAAAAGGTTCAAAATAGGCAACATCTTCAAATGCTTTATTTTCAAAAGCCTCCGCAGAAAGTTTTTCCAAAAATCTACTGCTTGGAGCTTTAACATCAGAGAAAATGACTCTTGGATCGGACAATAAAGTTTTCCACTTTTCAGCGGAATTACCGCAGACCCAAAGTTTTGCACCTTTAGGTATAAGGTCCAAAAAACTATCCGACTCCAAAGTAAGGAAAAAAGATGCCTTAATTTCATTCAGATCTTTGTCGTAAACAGCAGCATAAGCATCCATTCTACGGGCATCCTGAAGAGAAACTATAATATCATTAACACCAATTGTATGATAAAGACCAACCGCATAAGCCATCGTCTTTAGTGTATTGACGGCAATCAGTGGTTTATCAAGGGTATAACAGATGCCCTTTGCTGCTGAAACACCGATTCTAAGTCCTGTATAGGACCCGGGACCTTCACTTACCGCAATTGCATCAACCTCTGACAGGTTTTTATCTGCTATGTTCAATATCTGCTGAATAAATATTGTCAATTGTCCTGCATGATCGCCCCGCTCCTTTTCTTCTATCAGCACCCAGGTAAAACCGTCTTTTGAGAGACTTACTGAACCCACATTGGTTGTAGTTTCTATATTTAAAATCAACATAATCAGACTATAAGATCAGGTTTATCAATTACCGAAACGGTAGTGGAGGGTGACAGACCCAAGAGCGCGTCTTTAACTTTTGCAATATCCTTTATCGATTTTGCTTTACAGATAAAAGAAAGATCGAGGCCAATGCCCTGCCCCAGTGCATCCATTCTTTTCAGTTCGACTTCCTGCAGGTGCTGATCCAAGAGGATCACTATTTTTTCCAAATCATTGATATCGGTAGTCACGTTGATAAAAAGACCATCGTCTTTTCTGAAACCTGCTTCACCACTGACTCTTTTACTGAGATAGAGAAAAACAAAGAGAAAAAGCATGAGAATAACCGCCAAAAATGGCTGATTGGCCCCAGTGCAAAGGCCGAGGCCAATGACTAAAAACAGATAAGTCAATTCTTCCGGATCCTTGATGGCAGCGCGGAAGCGAACAACGGAAAGTGCACCTACAAGGCCTAAAGACAAAGCCAGGGAGGACTTTACGATGATCATGACAAGCATGGTGGTAAGCGCCAAAGGCACAAAATTGGCAGCAAATCGTCTGCGGTTTGAGACTGCATTGCCAAAATAAATATAAAAACCCGCCAACGCAGTAGTCAAAAGGGTTACGACAATCAGATTAATAACAAAATCAATTGGGTGAATTGATTCAGCAAAATTTTGAAAATAGATGCTGAATCTTTCGAAGAGTTCTTTCATGAAATTTTTTAGAATATATTATGTGTTTTTATCTCAAAATATTTCCCATTCTTGCTGCTATATCCTCGATTCTGCCTTTGGGAATAGCTGAAATCAATTGCTGTGTATATTCTTTTTGAGGGTTGTTATAAATTTCATCTGCCGTTCCCATTTCTTCAATCAGGCCCTTATTCATTACGACCATCCGGTCACTCATAAACTTAACTACAGAAAGGTCATGAGAAATAAATATATAGGTAAAGTTAAACTTCTCGCGCAAATCGATAAGCAGATTTAGTACCTGTGCCTGAACAGAAACGTCGAGTGCCGACACGGATTCATCGCAGATTATAAATCTCGGATGCAGTGCCAATGCTCGGGCAATACAGATACGCTGACGCTGTCCGCCTGAAAATTCATGCGGATATCGGTGAAAATGTTTGGCTTCCAAGGATACCGTTTCCAACAGTTCTATGACTTTGGCATATCGCTCTTCTTCGCTGTCGTACATTTTATGCACTTTCATGGGTTCCAGAATAGCATTTCCAATAGTCATGCGCGGATTGAGAGAAGAATAGGGGTCCTGAAAAATTATCTGCATGTCTTTTCGCAACTCCTTCAGCTCCTGTCCATTCAATTGAAGGATATCTCTTCCTTCAAAAAGGACCTTACCCGAGGTTGACTGTGCCAAACGCAGAATGGTTCTTCCAAGTGTTGTTTTTCCGCAACCCGACTCCCCTACCAAACCCAAAGTCTCTCCGGGATAGACATTGAAACTTACGCCATCTAAAGCTTTTACATAATCGGTAGTAATACCGAAAAAATTCTTTTTGCTGGGATAATATGTCTTCAAGTCAATAACTTCCAAAATTGGCGATTGTGCCATCAAATCATTGTAACGTTTTTTTGTATCCGTTTCACTGATTTTAAAATTATTGACCACCTCATCTATTGATACAACTTTTTCAGTAATTGTAATATTTCCCTCTGTATCGATTGCAGTTTCCATAAAATCGGATACAACCGGCAATTTGCTCATCCTGAAATCAAGTGGAGGACGACAGGCCAAAAGGCTTTTGGTATAAGGGTGCTGCGGATTGGTAAAAATATCATAAACTGCTCCCAGTTCTACTATTTTACCTTTGTACATAACAATAACCCGGTCGGCGATTTCGGCAATAACGCCCAAATCATGTGTAATAAAGATGACTGAAGCTTTGATACTGTGTCTCAGCTCATCCATCATATCCAGAATAGTTTTCTGAATTGTTACATCTAATGCCGTTGTAGGCTCATCTGCAATAAGAATTTTGGGATTGCAGGAAAGTGCCATGGCAATCATTACCCGCTGTTTTTGTCCGCCTGAAAGCTGATGCGGGTAGACCCCAAAAATCCTTTTGGGTTCATCAAATTTAACCTGTTCGAAAAGCTCTATTGTGCGTTTTTTTGCTTCAGCTTTACTCACTTTCTGATGAAGCAGAATCGTTTCCATTACCTGTTCTCCGCAGGTAAAAACAGGATTCAGGGAGGTCATCGGCTCCTGAAAAATCATGGAAATATCATTGCCGCGATAATTGAGCATTTCCTTAGTACTCAGTTTTAGCAGGTCTACAGGTTTTCCGTCGCCATGATAGATAATTTCTCCGCCTGCTACAAAACCGGGAGGTTCAGGAATAAGGCGCATGGCAGTGAGACAGGTTACAGACTTACCGGATCCTGATTCACCAACTATACCCAATGTTTCACCTTTGTAAACAGTAAAACTGATGTCGTCTACCGCCTTTGCAATGCCTTCATTTGTTCTAAAATATGATTTGAGGTTTCTAACCTCCAGCAATGGTTCCCGTTCCATAATCAATTTAATTAGCCCTTTTTCATAATTGGCTTGGAGGCTGACCTACAAAAATAAGGTAACACCTATTGATTTAAATGATAAATATAGGTCAATTTTACAACTAACTGCAATTTTCTCATTCCGATTTTATTTAAAACGGATATTATCAGTTTTTAATCAATATTTTATTATTTTCTGATAAAAAATATTTGCAGATGCAACTTTCTTTTCTCATTTTTGGTTTTCAATTGGTATTAATCAATAAAATTTAATTTAAAACAACAGATATCACCATGAGCAAACGCAGTCGTTTTTTCTCTTCCTCCAATCCATTCCTCAGTGAAAATGCTTTTGCAAAAAGCACTGAAGCTCCATTGGACAGTTTTTCTTTGGGCAGCAGTAAGGCCACACACATGACCGTTTCCGGTGCTGTGAACAAATCTTTACTTTTGGGAGCGATCCTTTTGGTATCAGGTTTTTTGGGCGCAATGCTGATGAACCCAATTTTAATGTGGGTAGGTATTATCGGCGGACTGGTCTCCGTATGTATTACTTATTTCCGTCCGACCAATGCACCTTTTACAGCTCCGCTTTATGCAGCTTTTGAAGGTCTTGCATTGGGCACAATTTCCGGCATTTTTGCTAACGCTTTGGGAGCAGGTGTGGTTATCAATTCTTTGCTGCTTACCATGTTGGCACTATTCACTATGCTGATTCTTTATCGCACTGGTATTATCAAACCTACTGAAAAGTTCAGATCGGTTGTAACTACTGCAACAGGTGCTATCGCAATGATGTATATGGTTAATCTGGTAATGCACATGTTCGGATCAGGTATTCCCTATCTTCATGAAATGAACTTCATCGGTGTTGGTATCAGCCTCCTGATCATCGGTGTTGCATCTTTGAATCTCATTTTGGACTTTGATCAGTTTGAAAAAGGTGAGCGCATGCAGGCTCCTGTTTATATGGAATGGATGGCCGCTTTGGGTCTGATGGTTACCCTCGTTTGGTTGTACATCGAAATTCTGCGCCTTGTTGCTATGTTCAGCAGCAACGACTAAGAAAAATCAATATTTTATGAAAATGCCCCCAAACAGTCGAGCTGTCTTGGGGGCATTTTTTTAAAATTTGCGGATTAGGCTGAAACAAAAATACTAGAGTTCAAGACGTTCGACTGAACGTCTCTTCCTTTCATCTTTTATCTTTTATCTTTCCTCTTTCCTCTTTCATCTATCCTCCTTCAAATGTGCTTCTTTTCCCAACTCTCAAAACCTGTAAAGGAAATTGAAAAACGCTTCAAAGCAGTTTTCCAACATCCCGAGATATTCAAAGCAGGAACTTATAACGGATTCAACTATCCTGAAACGCCGGTTATTACTGATAATAAATCTGAAATAATTCAGCTTTTCCATTGGGGACTAATACCGGAATGGGCCAAAAATAACGAAATCCGAAAATATACCCTGAATGCAAGAATGGAAACAATCCATGAAAAACCTTCTTTCAAAAATTCAGTCCATAAGCGTTGTTTAATCATTGCCGACGGATTTTTTGAATGGCAGTGGCTCGACGCTAAGGGCAAACAGAAACAGAAATATGAACTGATTATGCCGGAAAGCAGCCTCTTCGCCTTTGCCGGACTTTGGAGCGAATGGACAGATCCTCATACAGGAGAAAGGCTAAAAACCTATTGTATACTGACCACCGAAGCAAACGAACTGCTGTGCAAAATCCATAACTCAAAAAAACGCATGCCGGTTATTGTTGCAGAAGATTATGAAATGCAGTGGCTGCAGGGCGGTGAACTGAAAATGGATAATGAGCGGTTGCTGGCGCTGGAGGCAAAATGATTAATTCCTATCCGAGTTAAAAAATGCTTCTACTGTTTTGTTAGATGTATTATATTGCCCTAAATGGGTAAATAGAAAAAATTTGTATTCTAATTCAAAGATTATGCCCAAAATTTTACTGATGATTTAACCTTTGCAGCCCCATCGGGGCGACATTTTTGTAGCCGCAGGCGAAAAATTGAATAGAGCTCCGTAAGAGCGGCATTTTAAGAAAATGGTTAATAAATAAAATGTCACCCCTACAGGGTTCTTTTCCTTCGCAGCTTTCGCTGCTACAAAAATATCGCTCCTCTGGAGCTGTTCCTGTACCGGGTAATTTGTATTGACAATTGTATTTTGGTGTTAAAATACAATATTGCCCTAAATTGCAAATACAGGAAAAATATGTACGTCAATCCAAAGATAACATAGCACTGTCATTAAGGTAATCAGAGTATGGCCTGAGTAAATAAAAACAGATGCCAATGCTGTTATAGACAAAACTTGAAATTGTTTTAAAGACAGCGAGTATACTGATTCATTTTTCTTAATTTTATGATTCTGATTTTAAAACAGTTAATACCTCATATCCAGA
>JBIKQC010000074.1:0-12739 GCA_044349855.1 Saprospira sp. | reverse complement strand
CTATTATCACTTACCAAGTATTTCTTTAAAAACATTACCCCTATGCTGATAGTTATTGAAGAGATCGAAACTGGCGCAGGCGGGTGAGAGGAGTACTACATCTCCCGGTTCTGCGTATAGACTTGCCTGCTTCAGAGCCTCCTGCATACTTGCTGTATCGGCAATCAAAGTTTTCATCCCGGAAAAAGTGTCGATGATCTTCTTGTTGTCTACACCCATACATATAATTGCGCGCACTTTTTCTTTGACATATTCGAAAAGCGGACTGTAATCATTGCCTTTATCCACACCGCCAACTATCCAAATCACAGGCTTTTTCATGGCTTCCAAAGCATAAAAGACGGAGTCTACATTGGTTGCTTTGCTGTCATTTATATATTCCACCCCGTTTATCGTTGCTACCGATTCCAAACGGTGGGCCTCATTCACAAAGCTTTTCAACGCTATTGTGATAATTTCATCAGAGATGCCCAATTTCTTTGTTGCCAATACTGCCACTGAGATATTGAAGCGGTTGTGCCAACCCTGAATTGTCAGTTCAGAACGTTGTATTTTATATCCGCAATGCTCCACTTCCAACCATTCATTGTCGCCTGACAGTGCCTTCATGGAAACCGGAATAGAACCCTCACGACCTTCCTGCTTCCAAAAATGCGTGAATCCATAGGCAATATTTTCATCTTCAGCATTGTAAATAAAAACATCTTCTGCTTTTTTATTTTGAGCGAGTCGAAATTTCGAAGCTATATAGTTTTCCAGTTTATACTCGTAGCGGTCGAGATGATCGGGCGTAATATTGGTTAAAATACTGATCTGCGGCCGGAAACTGTGACAGCCGTCGAGCTGAAAACTGCTGATTTCCAAAGCATAATAGGCTCTATCTCCCTCGGCTACCTGTTTTGCCAGACTGAAACCTACATTTCCGGCAAATCCAACATCCAATCCTGCGGTTTCCATAATATGGTGTACAAGTCTTGTTGTAGTCGTTTTGCCGTTACTGCCGCTTGTGGCAATAATTGTAGCTTTGGTATAGCGGCCTGCAAATTCTATTTCATCAATTATCTCTACTTTCTTTTCTTTCAATGCCTTTATTAATGGCGCTTTTTCTGGAATACCGGGACTTTTGATGACCAATCCGGCATTGTCCAAAATTCTATTCACACTGTGCGATCCTTCTTCAAATTCAATCCCATTTTCCAACAATTCTCTTTTGTAAACATCTTTAATAATTCCCATATCGGAGACAAAGACCGGATAACCCTGTTTTTTTGCTAACAGTGCTGCTCCTACCCCGCTCTCACCCGCTCCCAAAATAACCAATAATGGTTTATTAGGATTTGGCTGTTGAACAGATGATATTTCTTTGATGAAGACGTTCATTAGAAAAAGAGGAAAGTTGAAAGATAAAAGATTAAAGAGGAAAGATAAAAGATTAAAGTTATGTATACTTTAGCCTTCAGCGGCATCAGAGTTAACTATCTTATTTTCAAGGTTATAATTGTAATTACTGCCAACATGATTCCTATAATCCAGAAACGGGTTACAATTTTGGATTCATGCATGCCTTTTTTCTGAAAATGATGATGAAGCGGAGACATCAAGAAAATCCGTCTGCCCTCCCCGTACCTTTTCTTTGTATATTTAAAATAAGCTACCTGCATGATTACCGAGAGATTTTCCGCAAGGAAAATACCGCATAGCACAGGAATAAGTAATTCTTTTCTGATCACAATTGCCATCGCAGCAATAATGCCGCCCAAAGCCAAACTTCCGGTGTCGCCCATAAATACTTGCGCCGGATAGGCATTGTACCACAAAAATCCAATACAGGCACCCAAAAAACAGGCTGTAAAAATGGTCAATTCACCTACATAGGGCACATATAAAACACCCAGATATTCGGCGAGCATGTTATTTCCGGATACATAAGCCAAAAGCCCAAGTGCAACTCCGATAATTGCAGATGTACCTGCAGCCAGTCCGTCTATCCCATCCGTCAGATTTGCCGCATTCGACACCGCTGTTACAATAAAAATAACAAAGGGTATAAAAATGAGCCAAACCCAGTAAATGGCATTATCACCCAAAAACCAAAGCAGATTTTTATAATCGAACTCATTGCCTTTAAAAAAAGGTACATTGGTCATTGTGGTTTTCACATAATACATTTCTTCTTTTTCTATTGAATTGGCGATTGGCACATGAACTGTATCAACAACCACATATTTACCTGCTTCCAGCTGAGTTTTGTTCACCCTCACTACAACATCATCATGATAAAGCATTGTTGCACCTACAATTACCCCTAAAACTATCTGTCCCAATACTTTGTATTTACCGCTGAGGCCATCTTTACTTCTGGTTAATTTTAAATAATCATCTATAAAACCGATAACACCCATCCAAACGGTAGATAAAAGCAAGAGCTGAATGTAAACATTGGTCAGATCGGCCAATAACAGACAGGGTATGAGGATGGCCATATGTATGAGAATCCCCCCCATGGTCGGCGTTTTTGCCTTCATTTCTTCACCCGGCAAACCTAAAGCACGCTGTTTTTCCAACATCTGCTTTTCTTTGATAATACGTATGATTCGGCCACCGAGTACGATGGTGATAATCAGTGAAATTACCACAGAAAGCGCCGCTCTAAAGGTGATGTACCTGAAGAGTCCCGCACCGGGAAAATCATAGTATTTGTCTAAGAAATCGAATAAATGAAAAAGCATAATTTAGTATCAGGTATTGTTATATTGTATTTGGTATTTGGTAGCTGGTAGCTGGTAACTGGTATCTGGAATCTGGTAGCTGGTAACTAACATTTTCAAATTTTCAAATCGCTTCACAGAGCTCACTTCGTTCGGTTCCTCAAATTTTCAAATTTTCTCTTAACACTTCTTTATCATCAAAGGGATGCTTAATCCCCATTATTTCCTGATATTTTTCATGTCCTTTGCCGGCAACCAGTATGATATCACCTTTTTGTGCCAATCTGCATGCTGTTCGAATAGCCTGCCTGCGGTCAGCAATAATCAGTACTTTCATCTTGGCAGAAGCTGGAACGCCCTCTTCCATTTCATTCAGAATAGCCTCGGGCGATTCAGTTCTTGGATTATCGGATGTCAAAATAACCTGATCGCTATAGTTGCAGGCCGTTTTTGCCATAATGGGCCTTTTTGTTCTGTCCCGATCACCGCCACAACCTACTACAGTTATGATTTTACCGTTGCCTTCTCGAAGTTTTACCAAAGTTTGCATCACTTTTTCCAAAGCATCAGGCGTATGCGCATAATCGACAATTCCTGTAATTCCGGAATCGTTGGAACGGATATAGTCGAAACGTCCTTCGGCAGTAGTAAGATTGCTGAGTACTGTCAAAATCTCATCTCGCTCTTCACCCAATAAAACAGCTGCACCATAGACTGCCAATAGATTAAAGGCATTAAAATCTCCTACCAGCCTTGAGTACACTTCGCGATTGTCCAATTCCAGAATCAGGCCTTCCATTGTATTTTCAATGATTTTTGCTTTGAAATCGGCCATACTTCGAAGGGCATAATTGTAACATTTTGCCGCAGTATTTTGAAGCATCACCGCTCCACGCTTATCATCGATATTGACAAGGGCAAAAGCATGTGCCGGCAATTGATCAAAAAACTTCTTTTTGGCGTATATATAATTTTGAAAAGTCCCGTGATAATCGAGATGATCATGTGTAATATTGGTAAAAATTGCTCCATCAAAATCGAGACCCGCTATGCGGTCCTGATCGGCAGCATGAGAACTTACCTCCATAAAAACATAATCACAGCCTTCATCGCGCATTGTTGCCAACAAACTGTTGACGGATAAAGCATCCGGAGTTGTATGTGTTGCTTCAATTACTTTGTTGCCTATCCTATTTTCAACTGTCGAGAGCAGACCTACTTTCTGTCCCAAGCCCGTAAACAGTTTGTATAAAATTGTAGCAACTGTTGTCTTTCCGTTAGTACCCGTTACTCCAACGAGTTTCAAATCTTTGGACGGATGTTCATAAAAATTGCAGGACATAAGTCCCAGTGCATAATGACTGTTTTCTACTATGATATAAAGGACTTCCGGATTTCTGTTGTCCACTTTTTCGCAGACAATAGCTCTAGAGCCCTGATTTATAGCTTTATCAATATATTCATGACCATCTACTGCAGTGCCGCGCAAAGCCACAAAGACAGTCCCCTGCTTCGCTTTACGCGAATCAAAGACAATCTCAGAGAACTCTTCCGATAGGATTTCTCCCGGGCCGATGCTCTCATATTTGAGGCCTGTTAGCAAATGTATGATTGTCATTGTTTTATGTTGTATGCTGTTCGTTGTTTGTTGTTCGTTTTTAGTTGTTTGTTGTTTGTTGTTCGTTGTTTGTTGTTCGTTGTTCGTTGTTTGTTATTTGTTGTTCGTTGTTCGTTGTTTGTTATTTGTTGTTCGTTGTTCGTTGTTCGTTCGTAATCTTCAAATTTTCAAATTATAGCGCTCTCTCCGTTCGGTTCTCAAATTAAAATTTATCCCAACACCAAAGTTATTGTCTGAACCGATTTTATACTTCTGCCCGGTTTTACGGATTGAGATTTTACCTTTCCCACTCCGACCACTTTTACCCGCAGCCTTCGATTTTCCAAAAGATAAAGTGCGTCTCTCAATCCCATTCCTACTACATTGGGTACTATATCATCCTGAATACTTCTTGTCAACAGGGTCAAGGAATCATTTTCTACAAATCCTACAGCCCAGGCAGTTTTCGAAACATCCTTAAAAGGCATTTTCAAATAATCGAGTAAATATTTCAGGTCCTCCTTTTGTCCAACCTGCAGTTTGGGTAGGGTGGCATCAGTATAGACGTATTTTTCATTATTAATAGGCGGATGTGTTTCTACGGAAGAAGCATAGCAGAAATCTGCAATTTTTCTAAAAACCGGTGCAGCTACTGTTCCGCCAAATCCATTTTTGGGATTTGTAATCACAACGATGCAGGAATAAACCGGTTTTTCGGCCGGAAAAAAGCCTGCAAAAGAAGCCCTGTATTTTTTCGATTCTGAACCTGCCTGATATTCCCTCCAGTTGATTACTGCCGTTCCTGTTTTTCCGGCAATTCTGTACTGAGGGGTGTAAATATTGTGTGCAGTTCCATAATTACTTTCCACTACCCTTGTCAACAGATGCGTTACTGTTTCCAGCGTTTTTTTCGAAGCTATTCTTTTCTTAACAACTTTAGGATCAATCTTTTCCAATACATCGCCATATGACCTGATTTCCTTGACAATTTGTGGTTTCATCATAATACCTCCATTTGCAACTGCATTATAAAAGGTAAGCATTTGAAGCGCCGATAGCTCAAGCTCATAACCTATTGACATCCACGGCACTGAAATTCCACTCCAATCACTTCTGTCCGGTGTTTTGATAAAAGGTGCTCTTTCTCCCCCAATTTCAATTCCTGTAGGTTTATCCAACACCATATCACTCAGTCTTCTTACAAAATGCGTCTGTTTATCTTTGCTGCCATTGTAATACTTATGAATTGTTTTTGAAATACCGACATTGGAAGACATCTCAAAAACATGTTCAAGTGTAGTGTAATAAATTCCATGAGGCGAGGCATCTTCCATCACTGCATCATAGAACTGCCATCTACCCTTGTTCAAATTGACAGTATCATCCAATTTTACGTGTCCGTCTTCCAAAAGTGCAATCATCGATGCCAACTTAAAAGTAGAACCAGGTTCTACATTTTCTCCGACTGCGTAGTTAAAATCCTCCCAATATTGTGTACGGTCTTCATTGAATCCAATATTGGCAATAGCCTTTATTTGTCCTGTTTTTACATCCATCACTATTGCACAGCCATGATCTGCCTCGTGTGCCTGCAAAGCTTCCAAAAGTGCTTTTTCAGTGACATCCTGAATATCTATATTAATTGTGGTCACAATATCTTTACCTGCTCTTGGTTCAACTTTTGCAATATCATTCACAGGTACCCAAACATCCTTACTCAATTGTTGCATCCACATTAAGCCCTCTTCTCCAGACAGCTTATCATTCCAATAACCTTCCAATCCTACCTGTAGCGTATCCTTTGAGGCGTCATCTACATCAACTACCCTATTATATCCTATTGTCCTATGAGCCAACATTTTAAATGGGTACTGACGTCTGGACATTTCAGTAACGATCAGACCACTCTTTGATTTTTTAGCAGAGTTAAAAATCGGAAAAGACTTGATGCGCTGCAATTCAATATAACTTACATTTCTGCGAATTAGGAAATATTTATCTTTAGCATCTTTAGCACGTATAAGTTTGTCACGGAATGCCCCCGGAGTAAGTTCATCGTCCACATAGGTTGCCATTAGGTTTGATAAAGTATCCAGATAATAAGCAAAACTGTCATCGTTCACCATGCTCAGATCCCAGTTGAGCTGATAATAAGGCAATGAAGTAGCCAAAAGACTTTTGCCGTCATCTGCCAAAATATTACCTCGGGCAGCTTTTACCGGTCTTTTTCTGATGTGCATACTATCGGCTTGTTCTCTCAATTTTGGTCCTTCAATAATCTGAAGTGTTCCAATACGCAGAACAACCACAAAACAGCCCAATAACATTATAAACATTACCACATAAATCCGCCACAAGATCTCATTCTTGCTTTCTGCGGGTTTTATTTTGGTTTGGTTTAACATGATATCCGGTTTATATTAACTTTTTGATTTATTTTTGTTCAATACCTATTTTTTCATTGGTTCTACTTCAATCTTCTTTGGTTTTCCTGACAAAGGCTGTAAACCCAAATGTGTGACTTTTTCCAAAACTCTAGATTGCATACTTTCAAACATCAGGTCTGATTTTCTTGCATTGCTTTCCCAACTCGTCTTTTCTAAATCAGCCTGCAAAAATTTTATTTCTCTAATAATTTTCACTGCATAATGGGAATTGGAAATATAGATAACACCCAAAAAAGCAATAAAAAAAATAAAGTTGATATTCTTGAAAACTACATAGGCACTGATATTCAGACTGCCGAAAAATGGAGACTCTGACCCACTTTTCTTTCGACGTTTGGTCAGCGTTACCGCAGGTTTGGCGTCTTCGGCCGGTCTAAATCTGTTTTGTGCCATTTTTAATTGATTTGAGATTGAGTACAATGGGCTTTAGACTTAAAAAACTCATTATCAATACAAATACTCAATTTAATTTAATATAGTTAGAAATTTACAACACTAGCCTCTGCCCTCTGCTTCTACTTTTTCAGCTATTCTCAACTTTGCCGATCTTGCTCTTGAATTTATTTCAATTTCAGCTTCGGAAGGTGCTATCGGTTTTTTATTTATTGCCTTCAAAGGGCAGTTATGCCTGCCGTATTCATCCTTTTCCGGTTCATCTTCAAAACTGCCGTTTTTAAACCAGTTTTTGACCAGTCGATCCTCCAAAGAGTGATAAGTCAGTACCACCAGTCGGCCTCCGGGTTTCAGCATATCGGTTGCCTGTACCAACAGATCTTTCAATGCGCCAATTTCATCATTCACTTCCATACGCAGTGCCTGAAAAACTTGTGAAAGATATCGGTTTTCCTTTCCTTTGACATAAGGTGACATAATGCGAAGCAACTCGGAAATCCTATCAATTTTTTTCAATTGCCGCGCCTGTACGATTGCCTGAGCCAGGGTTTTTGAATTTCTGACTTCACCGTAAAACCCAAATACATCTTGCAATTTTTCAGCGCTGTACGTGTTCAGAACATCCTTTGCAGTAATATCACCTGTTTGATTCATCCGCATATCCAGTTCTGCATCGAAACGGAAGGAAAACCCTCTGTCAGCAGTGTCGAACTGATGGGAAGAAACACCCAAATCGGCCAAAATACCATCCACTTCTTTTACTCTTTCAAGCCGTAGGCTCTGTTTGAGGAATCGAAAATTGAAAGGCAGAAGTCTGAATCTTTTATCATCCGGAACATTCTCAAAAGCATCTTCGTCCTGATCAAATCCGTACAGTTTAGCATTTTCACCCATTTTCTTGAGCATGGCTCTCGAGTGTCCCCCGCCACCGAAAGTGACATCCAAATAGACACCTTCCGGTTGAATATTCAAACCTTCAATGCATTCCTGCAGGAGAACTGGATTATGGTAGATCTGATTTTCCATGACCGCTTTGTATTTTACCCATAACTTCCTCTGCAAGTGCTGCGAAATCGTGCGGTTCATCATCCATTAGACTGTCGTACTGTTCTTTGGCCCAGATTTCGACACGGTCGAAGTAAGCAAAAAGAATTACTTCTTTGTCCACTTCGGCATATTCCGAAAGATTTTTAGGCAAATTGATTCGCTGACTGCTGTCAATTTCCAATTCGGTGGCACCACGAAAAAAGTAGCGCACAAAGTCACGATTTTGTTTTACGTAAAGATTCAGTTTTTGAATTTCTTCTGTGATAGCTGCCCAGGCTGATTTTGGATAGAGTACCATACATTTCTCGAAACCGCGGTTGAGGACAAAACCTGCCTCTACCATCCCTTCCATCTGTTTGAGGAGGGGGGCAGGCATACGCAGGCGACCTTTGTCGTCAAGTTTGCAATTATATTCACCGAGAAATTGAAGCATTCTTCTTCAGGCTAACAAATTTAAAAAAACTCAGCCCAACATAAACAATTAAAATACAGCAACTTAAACTTAAAATGTTTCGTTGCGGAACTTAATAATCTTCAGGTCATTACAGACTAAGTCATAACTAGAATGCTAAATTATCACTTTTTCCCACTTTTTCCCACTTTTTCCCACAAATTTTCCATTTTGAGCAAAAGATTTTTCTTAGGGTATCAAAAAACGGAAAATGGCAGAGCGCCAATTACTTATTTATACAAAGTCTTGATAAGCAGAATGTTTCAAAACAAAAAAAACGGGCAGCATCCACGAAGGTTGCTGCCCGTATATTATTTTTGCAATTATGTCCCTTACTCAGTAACTCCTTTTTCTAAGTTGACGAGGAAGGGCGACCTTTTGCCGCCCTATCGCCATAGATGAGTCACAAAATGTGTTTAAAGAGAGAGACCACAATTAACACGCATCTTCTTTGACCGGCCTGCGATGGATGGTCAATATTGTTGTTTCTTTATTTATATTTTCTTCCCTGGGAGTGATACACTCTTCAAGTTTTTCAATGTACTGTTGCTGTGTTTGAGAAAGTTTGGAAAGGTAACCTATTTCTTTTTTTGCCTGATCCAAAGATTCTTTCAATGCTTTCAGCTGATCTTCCAATCGCTGTGATTCTTCCTTTGCTTCTGTATACTTTCGGGCGTAACGGGAAGCCTGTTCCAATGCCCATACAATATCCATGTCTTTGTTTTCCATAAATGTCAGAAAGACGCAAAGAATTTTTAAAAAGAAACTAAATCCAAATTATCTAAGAAGCTATTCTTGCATGAGGTGCAAATTGCTGTTCGAGAATGGCTAATTGTTTTTCAAGCAGTTCCACAGTTTTTTCCAAAGCTGAAACCTGACCCTTCAATGCAGTAATCGTTTCATTTTTGTACTCAATTTGCTGTTTCAGTGCTTCCTGTCCTTTTTCAACTTCTGAAGAAGAGACCGTAAACAAATCCTTTTTCCAAATTGGACCCTCGCCCATTAACAACCAACGCTCATTCAATTCAGGATAGTGCACAATTATGGAACAGATAATATTGGCTGAAGGACTTGACCCGCGTACGATTGATGCAATAGTTGAAGGATTTTCCCCGATCTTCTCAGCAAATTTTCTTCTTGAAATCCCCATAGCACCGCACAGCGTATCAATTCTTTCTCCTATCTGTTGCATAACTAGTTAGTTTTATGAACGACATTTATGTCATCTTGAACTTTATTTAACACAAAAATAGTTTTTATTTTACAACCTGCAAGATTTTTCGAATAAAATTTAGCGCATTTTACATTTTTTATAACACATAATATTATTCACTGCATATAAACCCCTAAAAAAGAAATGACTGAATACTTAAGTACTGATCAAAGCTGATTATTGTTAAATTTTTATCAGTAATGATTTGAAACTTTAATTAATTATTTGTTAGGAATGGGAAAAAAACAGCTTTTTTTGAACAATTACACCAAAAAATAACGTTTAACTTGCAAACTGCTTTAAAAAAGCCTAACTTTGTGTTTGGACTGCTTTGCATAGTCCTATTTCCGGTTTGACCTTCCGGACAGACAGAAAGACAATTAAAAAATCAATAACAGTTCTATGAGACAACTAAAGATTACAAAATCTATTACCAATCGCGAAAGTCAGTCGCTGGAAAAGTACTTGCAGGAGATTGGAAAAGTAGATTTATTGACGCCTGAGGAGGAAGTTGATTTAGCAAAACGTATAAAAGCAGGTGATCAGATAGCATTGGAGCGCCTTACAAAAGCCAATCTCCGCTTCGTGGTTTCTGTAGCAAAACAATATCAGAATCAAGGTCTTTCTCTGAGCGACCTCATCAATGAAGGAAATTTGGGTCTTATTAAAGCTGCTCAGCGTTTTGATGAAACACGTGGTTTTAAATTCATCTCTTACGCAGTTTGGTGGATTCGTCAGTCCATTCTTCAGGCTTTGGCTGAACAGTCCCGTATCGTTCGCTTACCACTAAATAAGGTAGGTTCTTTGAACAAAATAAACAAAGCTTTTTCAAGATTAGAGCAGGAATTTGAACGTGAACCTTCTTCTGAAGAATTGGCCGAAGTACTCAATATAGCTTCCGAAGAGGTTGAAACCACCTTGGGTGTTGCTGCCCGTCACGTCTCTATGGATGCACCTTTCGTAGAAGGTGAAGACAATTCACTGCTTGATGTACTTGAAAATAAAAATACCCCAAAAACCGATGCCAGTCTCGAGTACATGGAATCGCTCCGTAATGAAATTGAACGTTCCCTATGTTCACTCACCGAAAGACAGCGAGATGTGATCAAACTTTATTTTGGAATCAGTCACGAACATCCTATGTCGCTCGAAGATATCGGAGAGCGTTTCGGGCTCACCCGTGAACGTGTACGTCAGATTAAAGACAAGGCAATCAACAAATTGCGCACATCAACCTCAAAAAGTAAATTATTGAAAGCATACTTGGGCAGATAATAATATTTAAGTCCAAATTTGAATTAAACCGATTAATGCTGCATCAATTTCAGTATTTATCGGTTTTTTTTATGCGCGATATTTCACACATAATTTTTGAACTAAATTTCACACATTACCTATATCATATCATATCCTATATAGTGTATTAAATTGCCGACAACATGCCCGGACCCAAAAAATATCCCTCTGCCAAAACCATCGCGAAAGAAGTTTCAAAAACTTTGGAGGAATTATACCCTGAAACTCCCATTCCGCTGCAACATAGCGACTCCTATACCCTGCTTATAGCCGTTTTACTGTCCGCGCAGTGTACGGATGAACGGGTAAATAAGGTAACACCCTTCCTTTTTGCTAAGGCAAACACCCCTTTAGAAATGGTAAAACTGACTGTTGGTGAAATTGAAGAAATCATAAGGCCCTGCGGGCTTTCACCCAGAAAATCAAGGGCCATTCATGAACTTTCACAAATCTTGTTGGATAAACACGAAAGTCAGGTTCCGGAGAGCTTTGAGGATCTCGAAGCCCTGCCCGGTGTAGGGCATAAAACAGCTTCTGTTGTTATGTCACAGGCATTCGGGCATCCTGCCTTTCCGGTAGATACACATATTCATCGATTGGCCTGGCGCTGGCAATTGAGTGAAGCCAAAAATGTAGAACAGACCGAAAGGGATCTCAAGTCACTTTTTCCAAAAAAAATTTGGAACAAGCTGCATCTGCAAATCATTTTCTTCGGCAGGGAACACTGCCCTGCAAGGCAACACAATCCTTATAGCTGTCCTATCTGCAGCCGTTTCGGTAAATCCGAGCTCTTTGAAGAGTTTGACAGTGCTGCCAAGAAAAAATCCAAATAGTTTTATACAGATTAAACCTCCATCTGTTTTACAGGTCTTATTGTTGTAAATCCCAAACAATAACAATAAAATCCCAAACAAGATGAACAGATTAAAAAATTCCTGCCTGATCTTTTCCGGTCTAATAATCAGTCAGTATGCTGAAGCCGGAGTACAACACAGCAGCAATAGTTCAGCATTTCCGCTTGCTGCTGCTTTTGGAATAGGGCTTCTTTTTACGGCGTTGCTTACAAGTATAATTGCAATCTTACTGAGACGCAGATCCCATAACAGCGTCACAGTTATAGCCCCTGGACCCCGTAGAAGGCGGGCAGTCATTGCAGCTCCTAGGCATCACCCACATCATCGCTCAAATCATCGCTCAAATCATCATTGTCGTAGAGGCCACAGATAATAGTACTTACAAAAAAAGGTTGTTTCCACTTTTCGGAAACAACCTTTTTTTTTACTATTCAACTTTATCCAACATCAGATAATATTCTGTATGCTCTCCGCCGCCCTTACCGGCACCGCTCATTTTTTGCATGGTACCATAAAATCGAAGTCCATCTTTTTTCCCTGGCCATTTTACTTTACTTGGCAAATAGTAGGCAACTATTTGTCCGCCTTTGAATTTATCCGCGGGTTCAATATATTCATTTTCCTCCGATTCCTGTCCTTGAAAAGTTGGGGACATACGCATCATATGCTGCATGGGGATTTCAGAAATTTTGCCTTCGAAAACTATCTTCTTACCAATAAAGGATAAAATGCT
>JBIKQC010000504.1:0-3595 GCA_044349855.1 Saprospira sp. | reverse complement strand
ACAGTTAGGCGGACTTCAGTATCTTTTTTGCCACGAATCATGGGCAATACATCGTCGATACGCATATCAATTACATCAACAGGTTCTTCAGTACCCTGAGCAACTTTGATGATTTTATCGTTCACTTCCAACTCACCCTGACGGGAAGATGCTGAACCGGGTACAATACTGACCACTTTAATAAAGCCATCCTCTTCGCGCAATTGAGCTCCTATACCTTCCAATTTACCAGTCATACGAATATTGAAATTCTCTTTTTCCAAAGGAGGGAAATATCCGGAATGCGGTTCATGCGCATTGGTAAAAGTATTGATATAGTTGCCGATACGTTCGTCTCGACGTTCTTTTTCTATGGTTTTTGACCAATTCTCCATGTTTTTGAGCAGCTTTTCGCGCTCTTCTTTTTCAATCTCATCTATAGATTTAACAACCAATTCTTTATCTCCATTTGTTTTGGCTTTTTCCTGGTTTTCCAGCCGCTCCTGTATACGGCCCAAGACCTGAAGTTTCAGATATTTTCTCCATCTTTCTTTCAGCTCGGCAATATCAGTTGGATTCTCAAGTTTATCGCCTTCCGTTTCAATTTTTTCATTGATACTGAAATCGAAGGGTTTAGACAGAAATTCCTTATAGAATCCTTTAACTAAAGTCATTCTTTCGTCAAAAACTGAATTGACAAGATCGAAAAATTTGAAATTACCACCCAATGCTGCATCGTCGAGACTATTGCGATAAGCTGAAAATTTATTTATGTCTTCTTCTAAGAAAAAACGCTTGCTGTTATCCAAACGTTTCAGATACAGATCATAAACCTTTTGAGAAATGGCATCATTTATTTCTTCGGGGGCGTAGTGATTGTATTTAAGGCTTTGCAGCACTACCTCCATCAACAGCTGTTCCTTATTGTTGAGGTCATTTTTGATGTGAATACTTGTGGCGGATTCATGGCAGCGGAATGCAATAAAAACAGAGCAGGCGGCGACAAATATAGAAATCTTGCGAAACATAGTCATGTGTTAGTTTTTAAGCTTTGGAGTTATTCTCCGAAATGGAAAGATGCCAATATTGTACCATTAGAACAACCGGAAGTACAATAATAATTTTTGTTTAACAGAATTTAACTATAAAAAAATTCAACATTAGATAATAAGTTGAAAAGATAGAAATAATTTAGAAAATTCTAAATAATTTTAGACATCTCACTCAATTTAGCTGACAAAGTTAATTATTACGCTTTAAAATTTCTTTTGTTTATAAAAAGCGGATTTGAATGGTTATTTTTGATCTTATAATTTTGTTCAATATAAGAATGGTCAATCTCATAACAACAATGTTTAATATTTAGTTTTATTTCAAAAGCTTCACTAAAGTTAAAGATTTCTTCACCAAAGTTAAATTATGACTTCCAAAGTATATTATAACGGCGATTTGCGCACAACCTGTACACATTTACAGTCGGGACAAAGTATTATTACCGATGCGCCAACTGATAACAATGGTAAAGGCGAAGCATTTTCTCCTACCGACCTTGTTGCATCAGCACTTGCTACCTGTATGATTACAGTAATGGGTCTCAAGGCCAGGGCACATGATTGGAATATTGATGGTGCAGAATTGTATGTCACCAAAATTATGGCCTCCGAACCGCGCCGGATCTCAGAAGTGATTGTGGAAGTACAAATGCCTTTTGGCGATTTTGATGAAAAAGCCCGCAAGATATTGGAAAATACCGGTAAAACCTGCCCGGTGGCAATGAGCCTGCACCCCGATTTGAAGCAAACAATTCATTTTATTTGGCGTTGATAACTTGTGCACTCGCCCAAGATTTGGCATCTTTTTAAAATTTACAAAATCTGCCGGCACATTGCCCGCATGATAAATTTACCCATAATGCAGACTATCAAAATAGCATCAATGGTCATTCTGAAGCATGGCAGTAAATACCTGCTTTTGAAAAGAGCCAGGGACCCCAATATCGGAAAATATCTGCCTGTAGGCGGAAAGCTAGATCCTAATGAGACTCCAATGGCTTGCGCCATACGTGAAACAAAAGAAGAAACAGGCATTAGCATCGAAAATCCAAAATTTTGCGGTACATTAATTGAGACTTCCCCTGTTAATTACAATTGGATGTGCTATATTTATATTGCAAAGATTGATGATATGACTCCTCCCGATTGCAACGAAGGAAAACTGGAGTGGATTGATGAGTCACAATTAGCGACTGTGCCTACGCCGCCCACCGATTGGCATATTTATCAGTATGTCAAAGCCGGGCGACATTTTGCATTTAGCGCAAGCTACGATGCTAATTTGAAAATGATTGAAATGGTCGATGAAATGGAGGGTATAAAATTGAACCTGTATAAATAATACATTGTATATGTTGGATGATGATTTAATCCAAAACGGACCTGCTCCAAAACCGCTTTTATACAAAATAGCGATAGGAATTTATCTCATCCCGCTTAGCCTTGCTTTTATTGGATTTTTTCCCATAGGAATGTATTCAGAACAAAGCTTTCTCTATGGTATGTTTTTTTCTGTGCCTACAGGAGTTATTGGCTTTGTATTGTCACTTATCGGATTTTTTCAGGAAAAAAAATCCGGCAAGGTTTCAAGTTTGGGTACACTATTAATGGTTTTTGGCGCAATAATTACAATAATTGGTCTTATGCTTTTTAGCTTACTCATTTTGGCCTTAGGAATGTTTACATAAAACTAATTTTTGAAAAAAAATACAATTATGAAAAATCTACTGCTTTTTGCTTTTCTTACGCTCAGTATAAATATTTTACAGGCACAATTGAAATATGATGGCGTATCTATGGCCATTTTAGAACAGGCTGTGGATGACAAACGTGTAGCAGAAGACTGCTATGGCTTGAAAATTAAAACCATTTCACACAATGGACTGCTGCCGCTGAAAGGTATTAATATCAGCATTGTTGGGGATGACAATAAATTTCCCTTTACAACTAATAAAGCTGCTGAGACCTTTATTATTACTGCAAAAGACAAACTGGATATTTTGGTCGACGCCGCAAAGGCAGGCTATATCGGCGGATCAGTTTCCAACATTGAATTGGAAAAAGGAAAATTAACAACGCTGACTATTTATATTTCACAAAAACACGATCAGCCTTTCAATAACGGTCCGGCAGTAAAAAAACCGGTCATCTATTTCTATCCTGAAAAGGAAATGGACCTCAATATTATATTGAAACCGCAGGGTGAAATCAGCTTCAGCTACCCTGCATACAATAAAGGATGGAACGCAACTGTAACGCCAAACGGTGATATCAGAATCGGAGACAAAACCTATCCCTACCTGTTTTGGGAGGGAAATTTAGCACAAAAGAAAACCGTTTCCGATTTTAAAAGCGGTTTTGTAATTGAAAAAACACAGGTTGTTGCTTTTCTCGAAGAAAAATTAGCCTTTATGGGGCTTAATCAGCGCGAAATGACTGATTTTATTACTTTCTGGGCACCACAGATGGAACAGCATGAATTTAATTTTGTACACTTTGTTTGTGCGAAAGATTATGCAACTGAAATTGCCGAATTGGAAATGAGCGTAAAACCGGATTCAGAA
>JBIKQC010000072.1:0-12767 GCA_044349855.1 Saprospira sp. | reverse complement strand
CCGCCATATTTTCTGTAATAGACAAAAAACAGGTAATCGTTTTCCGCTTCAAAAGTACTTCCCTCCAGAATTTGTTCATCAATTTTTCCGCTGTCCGGATCTACGGCAGCATAATAATAATCATAAAATCCATTTTTTAATAAAAAAGTGGCCTCATACATTTCTTTTTCAGGGTTATAGGTCATTTTGTATTGCGGATATGGCCTAAAATCTGAAAAACCGCCTATAACATAGACATCATGTTTGGTTTGCTTTGTTGTTTTCAGATGGAAGGTCAACAATCCGTATTCTCCTCTTTCACTTGCTGCAGGATTGTCGTGAGTGGCAATAATAAATTTACCATTTATATCATGTGTGAACAGATAAGCAGAATGTGTGCGAGGAACATCAAAAAACAGATTGAGCTTGAAGGCATCTTTCAGCTGTTCCAATGTCTCCACCTGTGGTCCTCGGTGTCTGAAGCTACGGATGTCAAGCGGTCTGAATTCCTTGTAACCGGGGAACATTATCTGCCCCTGAAGATCATATACTATGGCTTCTTCCTGAATAAAAGTAGGTTTGATATTGTTGACGGCATTATCCCATCGGCCATTCTGTATAACAGATACTTTAATGTCTGTTGCCGGAGAAGGAATATTCATGCCGGCATGTTCCACGCGAAGACTCATTTCCTGATGGGTTCTGGAATATGGCGGAGCAGCTGAGCGGCGTACGGTAGGTACGGCCTTCATTTGGGGTTCAAAAACAATAAAGCGTCTGGTGAGGACCAGATCATCCTCATCGTCATTCAAGTATATTTTCAGCAGGTAATTTCCTGTAAGCTTAAATTTTACATCCTCATTTGGAATACGTACAAAATAATGTGTGTAATCCAATCGGGTATTAAAAGATGAGCTGCTTTCGTAAAAACGGTTTTCCTGAAAGCCATCGATATAATCTATTGCAGAAATGTCCTCAGAAGGTGTCCAATCGTAGTTGCAATGTATTATTTTATAAAAATAATTTTTGTTGTCAGCCTCCAGGTCATCAAATTCCAAAATAAGTTGTCGAGCACTGCCCAGCTCCAAAATTGGATAATCAATTTCGGAATCTTCTGGATAGAATCGAACACTGCTCAATGACTCACTGTAATTGTAGTCGTAATTTTTTGCAGCGCTGGGAACATAGCTCTCCCTTTGGGCAAAAACTGCAGATGAAACAAATAAAAGCAATAATACAAAAGATTTGTTTAATAGAGCACATGAAACCATGTTGATCAGTTTTTATGTAATTTATCGTCCTTTTCTTTTAAAAATTCAGCAACATTTCTAATAAGAACAGATATTCCCATAAGCGAAAAGTAGGCCAAAATTAAAACAATAAATATTGTTCTATTTACAGCTCCATCAGCAAAAATAGATTTACCTGACAACGCGTAAGCAAGTAAAGCAAGAGAGACGATGAGTCCCATGAAGGAATAAAGCGAAAACTGAATGTATTTAAAATGATTTTCTGCAAAGATCCCAATAGCATTGTTAAATACCAAAAACAAAATACTGAATGCACCTGAAACTAACCATGGAAAAGTTTCATCGCCAATAATGATTCCCGCTAGCATCATTAAAAAGGAAATAATCAATACACCAATTGCCTGAAGAGGGGGTGTAGGTATTTTCGTTTTAAAATTTGAAGATTTAATAAACCAATTATCAGTATTCATGGCAGATATTTTAAAGCTAATTTAAGTCAAAGATAGCTTTTTTAGCATATTTAGCAGCTTAAAAAAGCAAAAAAGCTCATAATAGTAGCATATAATTTTTACAAATAATATGATTAGTCAATGAAAAAATATTTAAATTAAATCCATATTTTTTTCAGGAAATTTATTCTGATAACTTAAACATGATCTTAATAATGTTGTATTGTATATAATTTAGGGCAAAGTTTAAAGTATTAAAATTGAAAATTATGGATAGAATAACTTAACATTCGTAAGATTTTTCAAGCTCATTGTCATTAAAATGAAGCATCATAATAATTTCAAGATATTCTCTGTCGATTTCATCGAAAGCAGCATATTCAGTACTATCTACATCAAAAACAGCTATCAGTTTTTTGTCAGCATCGAAAACAGGAATAACAATCTCTGAGTTACTGCGATTGTCACAGGCTAAATGTTCCGAATCTGCATGAACGTCTTTAATTAGCTGTGTAGTTTCAGTTCTGGCAGCTCTGCCGCAAATTCCTTTGCTGAAAGGTATATGCAGGCATCCAAGTGTCCCCTGATAGGGGCCAATGACCAGTGTACCCTTGTGTACGCAGTAAAACCCAACCCAAAAATAATATGGTATGTATTCTTTTAAAATACAATTGATACTTGCCATTTTTGTGATCATAAGTGTTTCACCCATTAGAACTGCATTTATTTCTCTAAGTGCATCTTTGTATGCGGCTTGTTTTTCTGTTGTTGTCATCTGATATTTATATAAATCTTGGGGGCAAATGATAGTAAAGTGATAAAAATCATAACACAAGTCATCCTAAGCTAATAAAAAAAGCTTTAGATTGCACTTAACAAAGCTGTGTGACCTGTAATCATGTATGAACAAATATTTCAGTAATTGGTTGTTTATAATAAAACAAAAAATTAAAATATGTTAAAATATACCGATCAGATGGGGCAAGTTTTGGAGTTGGCCTATACTCCAAAACGCATTGTATCAATAGTGCCATCTCAAACAGAATTGCTGGTACATTGGGGGCAGGAGGACAAAATTGTAGGTATAACCAAGTTTTGTATACATCCGGAAAGCTGTTTTAAAAATAAAACCAAAGTTGGGGGCACAAAAAAGCTGAACATGTCAGTTATTGAAGCCCTTCAGCCCGATTTGATCATTGGCAATATGGAGGAAAACGAACGGGAAGATATTGAATATCTGAAGTCGAAATATCCTGTGTGGATGAGCAATATTAAAAATTTGGACGATTGTTATAAAATGATGTCTTCTTTGGGTGAACTTTTGGATTGCCGGGCTGAGTCAGAAAAAATGATTCGCACAATGAAACATGAGTTTTCCTTACTCTCAGCATATTTACCCGATGCAGGAAAAAAGAAAGTAGCCTATTTTATCTGGCAGGAACCGCTGATGGTTGCTGCCGGAGACACATTTATACATGAAATGTTAAAAATTGCAGGTTACTGTAATGTATTTTCGGGCCATCAAAGGTATCCGCAGATACAACCTTCGGAACTTCAGGCTGCCGAACCTGATTTAATTTTCCTATCTTCAGAACCTTATCCTTTTGGCGAAAAACATATAGCATATTTTAATCACTTATGTCCAGATGTTAGGACTGTAGTAGTAGACGGAGAGCTATTTTCCTGGTATGGCAGCCGCTTGCTTGCCGCGCCTGAGTATTTTAAAAATTTACATGCATTACTTGCTTGAATAAATTTAATCGTTTGATTTTTTTAATAAAAAACAGATATTCATTTAAATAATCTAGAACAAATTTTGTCAATTATTTTAAAAATGAATAAAGGCAAATTAGTGCTTAAAAAATATGGCCTTGACTAAAGTACAAATATTTATTCCCTGTTTTATTGATCAGCTTTTCCCTCAGACGGCAGTAAACATGGTCAAGATACTAAGAGTTGCCGGCTGTGAGGTGGATTACAATTCAAATCAGACCTGTTGCGGACAACCCGCATTTAATTCAGGATTTTGGGATGAGGCCAAAACTGTTGCCGAAAAGTGGGTGAATGATATGACTAAATTGCCATTTCCTATTGTTTCTCCTTCTTCTTCCTGTGTCGGCTTTGTGCGCAACTATATGTGCGACATGGAGTTGAATTCAAATGAATACCTCAACACAAAAGATCAGACCTTTGAATTTAGCGAGTTTTTGGTCAATACCCTTAATAAAACAGATTTTGGCGCTGTTTTGAATGCTAAGGCCGTTTATCATGATTCCTGCGCAGCTTTGCGCGAATGTAAGATACATGAAGCTCCACGCAAACTCTTGGCCAATGTAAAAGGTCTGGAATTATTTGACCTGCCGGATGCCGATCAGTGCTGTGGGTTTGGCGGTACTTTTTCGGTTAAGTTTGAACCTATATCAGCTGCAATGGCAGAAAAAAAAGTACAAAACGCTCTTTCTGTTGGTGCTGAATATATTATTTCGGCCGATTTATCCTGTCTGATGCAGTTGGACGGATACATCAAAAAACATAAATTGCCGATAAAAGTCATGCATATTGCCGATTTGCTGGTTTTGAAATGAGATGTGAGATATTAGATGTGAGATATGAGATGTGAGATGTGAGATATGAGTAATATGAATAATGGGCTTTATCTCATGCGATAAAGCCCATTATTCATGATTTTTAATAAAAAAGCTCAATTCTCAATTAAAAAAAGTTACTCTTTCATATCCCAAACCCAATCACCTTTTTCATTAAGGTAACCGACACTGTTTCCATTTTCTACACGGAACAGACCATTTCCGGAATAGGCTACATATTCGTAAGCAGGAGGGATAACTACTTCACCTTTGGCATTTACAACACCTTGTTTTTGTTGTATTTTAACCTTGGCATAACCCTGATCAAAGGCATCGATATCATAATATTTAGGCGTAATCATTTTCAAACCTCTGCTGTTGATCACACCCCATTGGCTGGAGATCTGAACCGGAGCCACACCGTTTGAAAAGCGGTGTGCCGCCTGAAAATTATTGGGACTCTGTCTTTGCAGATCTTCACGAAGAAAATAATAGGAAGCATAAGAAGCTTTTACCAATGCCAATTCTTCAGATACATCCATAATTGTACTCACATTTGGCGCTACAATAAAATTGCCGTTGGTATCGATAAGGCCGGATTCATTGTATTTTTTATGCACAATAGCTCTTCCGCTTTTGAAATTACCGGCTTTAAAAAACTGAGCAGGCACTACTGTTTCACCTTGTGGATTTACAAAACCATATTTACCGTCATCATCTGTAAAATAGCAAAGGCCGTTGTTTACTGCACCCAATTGTTTGAACTTTGGTTTACAGACCTCTTTTCCATTGCTGTTGATGATACCATATTTAGTATTTTTAGCGATGGATTTGTGTCCGAAACCATATCTTCTGACTACAGCAAAACCCTCGCTGAAGTCATATATTTCATTATAAACTCCCTTTGTTACCAATTCTCCGTTTCTGTTCATCAAGGCATAGCCTTTACTGCCCATTTTTACTTTGGCAAGACCATATTCATTAAATTCTTCAATTCTAATGTAACTCTTTTTAGGTTTTGCAATCCATTCTCCTTTGATATTAATAACACCCCAACCTTTGTTTTTATCGTAAACTCTGGCCAGTCCATTTTCAAATTCATTGGCTTTGCTGAATTCGCCTTCCAAAATAATTTCTTCGTTTTGGTTAATATAAGCTATCCTGCCGTTTTTGTATTGAACCCAGGCAATGCCTTCTTTAAACTTTCCAACACGCATAAATTGCGGTTTAATGGCAAAGTTTCCATTTTGGTCAATAAATCCCCAACTTCCTTTGTTATAAACAGCTGCAAGTCCTTCACTAAAATCCTCGGTCATTCTATAACTGCAACTGACAGCTTCTTCTCCTTTTTTATTGACAAATCCCCAGAGAGATCCTTTTCTCACAGCTACAAGGCCTTCTGAGAATGTTCGGATTTTTTCATACTGCAATGGAACAATTACTCTGGCCTCATTGTCGATACAGCCTGTTTTATTCTGATTTTGAGCAATATAAAACAGATTTTTATTGGAATTCGGAATGTAATTCATGTCATCATAAACCAAAGGCAGCACCAATTCTCCGCGGGGATCGATAAGACCCCATTTTTTGTTTTTATAGACCATTGCGCGTTCGTTTGAGAAGGCTACAACATGCTCATACTTTGCCTTTGTACCGTCAACGATCCATTTTCCATCAGTACCTATAAAGCCCCATTCTGTGTCTTCCGAATAAACAACTCCTTTGCTGAGGGTATTGAGTGAAAAACCGTCAAATTCATAGCGGCAAATGAGATTGTTGAAAAAAGAAACTGCATTTCCCAAATTTCGGCTGATTTTGCCTTTCATATCCAATGATAAGGTACCGGCTTTTGTGCATGCCGCCTTTCCTTCTGAAAACTCTCCGATATAGGTCATTCCTTTCATCAGAATTTTTCCTCTTTTGTTGATCAGACCATATTTTCCGCCAACAAAAATGCATCTTGCCACATCCAATGAATCGACCAATATGTCACTCATTTGTACGTGAATCAATTCTGGCTTAGTTACCGGTTTGCCGATCTGATTATTAATGACAACCCAAACAGAGTTGATGGTTGCATTGGCAGAATTCATGCGCAATTCACCGCCAATTTCTCTTTTTGAAATTTCAGCAAGGCAGATGTTAAGTTCAGGGTAATTGATAAATTTATCATAAGTTGGTGCTAATACAAATTGATTGGTTTTTGTATTGAAAATGCCCAACTTATTATTTTTACCAAACATCCAGACCATACTGTCATTAATTTCCCGTTTCTCTCTGGGATTTACAATATTGGTACGGGAAGTATTTGGAAGGTTTGGATTTAATTCTACCAACAGTGTTTTGAAGTTGGAAAATTGAGCTTCTTCTTCGAATCTGCCATTTTCATCAAAAGTGAAAATTGTCAAATTTTTGTCTTTTTTTAACTTGATGTTATTATTTTCTATATTGAATACCGGGTATTTTATCTGCAGGGCTATTTCACCTTTTGCATTGATTGCTCCATAAAGACCGGCAAGTGAAACTTTCGCGATACTGCCTTCGAGCGGACCAATATAATCCAGTTTCAATGTACTTGGGGATTGATTCCCTGTATTGTAAAGAGACCATTTTAAATCCTCAGCAGATTGTATACGATATATATCAGCGTTGAACTGTTGTATGTCATGAAAACTGTCGGGCAAAATCACGATCCCGTTTATATCCAAAAGGCCAAAATACCCCTCAGTTTTGCTGAAAATTACATTGTTTTGCTGAAAATATTTTACAGTTTTGTAATTATCAAGTATTACCTTATTTGCTGTTAAGGAAAATAGGTCTGTTTTTTCATTTTTAAACACAGTAATGAAATCTTCATACATTTCTTTTATGCGGTCCCATTTATGCTCTGTCAGGGCTAATCCTTCTTTTGTGAAAATAGCCCAATGTTTGTCTTTTTTAACTGCAAAGCATTTGGTTAGTGCACGTACATCATCAAATTCAACTGGAATAACAGTTTTTCCGTTGAAATCAATAAAGCCAGCCTTACCATCGGCTTTGTTGATTTTGATTAAATCATAGCTATCCACAAAACTGAAATTTTCATAAATAGGCTCAGTCAGTTTACCTTTGGAAATATGTGCCAAACCTTTACCGCTAATCTTTTCATAAATCATGAAGTCTCTGCCTATAGGTTTTACATTACCGCCTACATCGCTCACCAAAAGCTGATTGTTGAGATTTCTCAACTCCCAGATACCCTTATGTTTGACCATAATAATATTGCTGTCTACAATTTTAACCAGGTCATACTGACAGGGGATTACAGACTTGCCTTCTTTGTTTATTATACCCAATTTTTTATCCAATTCAACTACACTGAGTCCGTTTGTGTTGAATTCTTCTACGTAGTCATAAATGGCAGCGATGATCAACTTGCCGTTGCCATCGATAAATCCCCATTTTGAACTTTCTTTTACCGGTACAGGTGTATTGGAAACCTTGTTTTGAGCAGACAGAATGGTGCCTAAACAGAGGAAGAAGCAGATACGCGTCAACATGGGCGGTGATTTTTTTTAGGTTATTAAATTTAAAAGGACCGAAGTTTGCCTCGCAGTCTTAATCAGCAGTATATTTATTTTTGTTCTGCCAATTTCATTATTGAATTGGGACCGGTTTGTTTTTTTTACCCAACTTAAATGATACGAAAAATATAATTATTTGTTTCGTATTCCAGCGAATTTTAAAAAGAACGGAGGCTGATCATCCGCGGCGAATCAACCTCACGCTCTACACAACCTATTAAAGAAAGATAAATCCAAATTTGTTTAATTCATCGCCAACACTTTTGAAATGTCGTCTATTGAATTGATTTTAATATTGCTTGTTTTCATTCGGAAGACCGCTTTTTCGCCTCTTTTGCTTTTCAGCGCTTTGAAATCTTCTTTACTGAAACAGGCTACCTTGTTGCCCGGTAATACAGCTACCAACATATTGTCTTCCTCTTTAGGATAGGCAAATCTTTTGCTGAGGTCTTCCAAAGTATATTTTACAACTGCCTTGCGATTATTATTAACCAAAAAGAAAGTTAGACTGCTAAGTTTTTCTGCATAATCGAATTCCGAATCAAAATCAACTTCTACCTGAAGATTTGTCTGACTGTTGTCTTTCCAAAAATCCCAGTTGTAGATACCGAAACCGCTTACAGCATAAGATCTTTGCAGTTCTGCCTGATTTTCCAGCATTTCAATTTTTTGTGCCATTGCTTCTTTTACTTTGTCAAAATCCTGCATTTTTTTCTGAAAATCGCCCATTGCTTTTTCATAGTCTTTGCCTTTCAGTACCGGTTGAACACGCATTTCAAAGGATTTGTCCTTGTTTTTCAGCATCAGTTTGTAACAGTCTGCAGTCCTGACAATGTCAATTGTACTCCAGTTTGTATTGAAAACTTCAAGATTGTTTTCAGGATTGTCCCGGTCTCTTGTATTTCCTGCAAACTGCCAAATTACATCTTTAAAAATGCTGAGCTCCGGAAACTTATTGTAATCGGTTTTCATGTCGAATACAAATTTTGTTGTTTTGCCAAATTTTACCGGTTCAACAGGTTTGTTTGGAAGTTTGGCTGAGATTTTTTTCAGTTCTTCCGCTCTCATCATATTTATAGTCGGTTCTCCTTTTTCCTGTTTGGTATCCCAACGATTTTCTTCATTCAGTTTGAAGAAATCAAAACGGTTGCCGTCATTATAAGATGCCAGGGTGACATCGATTTTCTTTCCTCCTTTAATGAAAACTTCTTGTCCGCCAACATTTCCTCTGATTTCGAACATTCCGGCAGTTTCCATATATTCGCCGGTTTCAGGATTTTGCATTGGAATTCCGCTAGCTATAATGTCGGCTGCATCGTGAAATTCGCGGAAACTTATCTCTACTTCTCCGTTTACCGGATTGCCTTTGGCGTCAACAAAAGCATCAGCAGGGATGTCGATAATTGTGCCTGTTTTTTCTACATTTATTTTTTTGCCTTGTTTACAATCTACAGCATATTTCAGATATGGAACATCCAAACCTTCAAAGGCAGGGCTGATATTTATTTTTCGTTGAGCGCCCGGTATGTTGTACAAATCCTTGTCAGATACCGATTCGTTATTTCCAATTTTGTTATTGCTGCACTGTACGAAAAAAAGTGCAGTGGTTAGCAGCAGACTGCCTAAATAGATTGATTTTTTGTTGATCAGCATGGGTCTGTTTTTTTATGTTTGATATTTGTTTTTCGCTTTGTTGAAATCATAATATCGGTTTTGCTGATTGGTTACAGATTATTTTTAATTTTTTTTAACGAATAGTTTTTCAACTCGTTTTATCTTAAAAAAAAACTCATGTTAATAGCCTTAATACTCAATTTCATCACAGTTTTATCGGATTCTGTTCCTGTTGAAAAAAATATCAATTTATCCCTTTATACCGGTATTGAATATTCAAACCTGGAATACAGCCGATATGGCAGTCCGTCATCCATTCGTTCGAGTTCGGAAGAATTGTTAAGAATTGGTCATCTTTCTGCGGCTGTATCTTGGCAAAAAAACCGGATATTTCAGGAAGCCGGCCTGTCTTCCTTCCGCTATGAAAAAGCAGAAAAAGATTTGACGGTCAATGATTCATTAAATCAAAACAGGGTGATTATTGACGGGGAACTCATATATTCTGTATTTGTCAGACTGCACTATGATCTTTCAATACTGCTGACACCAATAAAACAAAGATTTGGTTTTTTGTTGGGAGTAGCCTATAGGCCTTATGTCGATTATATCGGAATAATACCTCAAATTTCGCAGGCTTTTCCTTCCTCCCGTTTAGTGTTGGGGCATTCCCTGAGTCTGAAACCCTGTGTTAAATGGAAAACAAAGGGCCCCATTTACTTCGATGCGCATTTGATTTTACCTTTGGCAGATAATTATTTCCTTTGGTCAGAAGAAGGCAATCCATTGCTTACCGCTGACGAACAGCGCCACAGCGCCGTTACAGTTGAGCTTTTTGCCAGATCAGTTGAATTTAGGATAGGAATGGGAGTGAATTTGAATAAATTATCAAACAGGTGATAATTCATTCATTATCTTATCTGTTGCACCGCGTTGCTGTTCAATATATGCTGCGGCATTCGCTTTGACCAGATCATAGTCAAGCGATTCGAAAATTACCGAGAGCTCGGTTCTGTTTTCAATTTCAAAGCCTATACCCAATTCCAAAAGATCCTGAGCCTCTGCAAATTTTTTATTATTGGGACCGAAAAAGATCGGAATTTCATAAACTGCAGCTTCCAGCGTATTATGAATGCCTTTGCCAAATCCGCCGCCTATATAAGCAGCATTGGCATAGCGGTACAAACGGCTTAAGATACCGACATTGTCAATAATCAAAACCTTTGCATTTGTCAGCTCTAATTCAGAGCTGTTCGGGGTTTCGGAAAAGAGCAGGGCAGGGGCTTCAGAAAACTTATTTTTCAAATCATCAATTTCCTTTTCATGAATTTCATGAGGAGCAATAATGATTTTCCAGCCTTTCGCGGCCAGATACTTATGCCAAAAGTCAATAATAATAGACTCGTCTGCTTGCCAGGTACTGCCGCAGACAAGTATCGGACCGGAATTTTTAAAAATGTCTACCGCTGAAAAAACTGTTCGTTCCGCTTTTATCTGTAAAACACGGTCAACACGGGTGTCGCCGCAAATCTCAACATTTTGAATGCCTATACTGTCCAACAACGGCAAAGAATCTTCGTTTTGGACAAATAATTTTGTGTAAAAACCCAGCATTTTTCGAAAAACGCTGCCCCAGGATTTAAAAAAGGGCTGATTGGGTCTAAATATTCCGGAAACCAGATAGATTGGGACTTTTCTGCTTTTTAGAGCGGAAAGATAATCATACCAAAACTCATATTTTACAAATATTGCGACACTTGGATTGAGCAATTCAACCCATTTTTGGGCATTTCGGGGATTGTCTATCGGAAGATAGCAAACGATGTCCGCCTTTTCATAATTTTTTTTGAGTTCAAATCCCGAAGGAGAGAAAAAACTCAGTAAAATCAGGTGATTTGGATGTTTTATTCTTAATGCTTCGATGAGTGGTCTTCCCTGTTCAAATTCGCCCAAAGAGGCGCAATGAATCCAGATGAGTGGTCCTTTTTTATTGCAGGAATCAAGTGACTGACTTATTTTTTGTCGCCATTTTTTTCTGCCCTTAACCCAAAGTGCCGCTTTTTTATTGAATGGAGCAGCCAATGTTATGCCCAGAGCATAACAACGCAATATAAGCCGGTAAATAAGCAGCCCGGCAAAAAATACAATAATATTTTCTTTGGGTTTAGTAGAACTCAAGTTCGTCGTTGCGGGTGTTTTCCGAATAAATAAAGAAAGGAATGCTGAAGCCGGCTCGGAAGCCCAGAAGAATATCTTTGTGAAGTTTTGTATCGGCTTCGCGTGTGTCAAAATTATAAAAGCGGCGATTATAGGTAAATCCTTCCGTGAAATCTAGTCCGATAAATAAATTTACCAGTTTTGAACGGCTCATGAAACGGTATCCCACATATTGATTGAGTGCAATGCCGGAGGTCATTCTGTCATAACCTTTTTTGTAGTCTTCAAAAAGTTGCGGAAGCTCAACCGGACGGCCCAATAATCGGATTCGGATCCAATGCTGCAGATAAGCTCCTCCAAATTTAATTTCCAGATTGTGCATTCTGGTTTTTTTACCCAATTGAATAAGTTTACCTGCCTGACCGCCGATCATATATCCACGTTCCCCCAATTGGGTAAGTCCCATTCTGCCAGTGGTTTCAATGATATTTCCATTGGATTCGCGGAGCGGTTTCAGCACATCTGTTTTGATGTTGTCACTGAACAGATATTCACCGCTGACAGCAAAAATCCAATTTCTTGGGGTCAGATAATTGATTCTTGCACCTATGTTATAATTGTAATTAAAATTTGTTTTCATATCGCCATAAGGATTCTGCATGCCGTAGGCAATGTCAATCATTACAGCTGCAGGCGGCAGTCCCGGATCGTTGTTCAGTGTTTTATCCTGAGCGTTTATAAACCCAAAACTCAATAGGGTGAATATTATTATAAGAGTATGTTTCATAAGCTATTTTATTCTGCAGCGTAATGGTATTCCAAATGTAAAAATAAATAAAAATGGGAGAATCACAGCTGCACTCTATTGTAAACTTCCAAAAAGTAAAAAAAAATATTAAGCAAAGCTAGCGTTGTAACTGAAGTTTTTCAGTATAAATCTGTGTATTATCTTTGCTCAGAATGCGAAGATAATATAAGCCATCAGCAACAGTTGATGGAATTTCAAAATTAAATGATTTTCCGTTGAAACTTCTGTTATAATAGGTCTTTCCGCTAATATCCATTAAAGTGACATAGAAATCACCCTCTTTCAGTAATTCAATATTTACTTGGCCCTGACTTGGATTGGGAAAGATTTTTTGAACAAATTTGGGAATATAGGCATTGGCTTTT
>JBIKQC010000503.1:0-3599 GCA_044349855.1 Saprospira sp. | reverse complement strand
TACTTTTTAGGTAGTTGTGTTTTTTTTAATAATACTAAAGATGCAACTTTTTGGGGAAAAGTTGCTGATGTATTTATAAAAAAAACCTGCAGGATAATTTCCTACAGGCTTAAGATGGATATTATAAAATTTAATTTATACTAACTAATCAAATTTTACTACCCCTGTTTTAAGATCATAATATGCCGACACAATTTCTATTTCTCCTGAAGCTTTAGCATTGCGCAAATACACACTTTGAGAGATGATGTCGTCAAAAGAATTTTTAATGTTTTGTTTTACTACATTATTAAAACCTTCGTTGTCAGATATCAGTTTTTCACGATCACAACCGCACTGATTTACTGCTTTTTCAATTTTTTGGGTGATTGAACCGATGAACCCTTCATCTATTTTGTGTATTGCTGTTGCAATAGCTCCGCATTCAGAATGACCCAAAACAACTACCAGCTTTGCACCCAATTTCTGGCAAGCCAATTCAATACTGCCCAAAATATCATCATTGACAATGTTTCCTGCAATTCTTATGGACAGTAAATCCCCCAATCCGAGATCAAAAATAATTTCAGGACTGGTTCTGGAATCAATACAACTGACAAGCACAGCCATGGGATTTTGTCCGCTGTTACCGGCTTCCACTTGCTGCATATATTGTTTTTTTCTTGCTTTACCGCTTGCAAAGCGCGCGTTGCCGTCTTTTAGAAGGCTTAATATTTGCAAAGGGGACAGTTTGCTTAGCGTTTCTTTGTCCAGATAATCAATAAATTCCACCTGATCATGGAAATTATACTTCTCTCTCAGACCAATAATATTCAATTGAATTCTATTGTCTTTTGTTACGGTAGACTTAAATTCATCCAATATTTCCAAAATGTCATTATCTATAAAATCGCTGTGGCTGGCATCAATTGTTACTTTTGAGCCCTTTGGCAATGTCCAGAGTGCATGTTTAATTCCTGCTTTGTTCAAAAATGTTACCTGATTGGCCAATTCAAGATGATAAGTTTCGTCAGTATATGACTTTTCTTTTTTCATCACATAAGGATTCTTTAAATTGCTCCTTAAAAGAAAAAATATACTGACTGCCAATCCGATAATAATTCCAATCAGCAAATCGGTAAAGACTATGGCGAAAATTGTCACAACAAATGGGACAAACTGGTCCAACCCTTTATTATACATCTCTTTAAAGAGTTTTAACTTAGCCAGTTTATAACCTGTCATTATTAATATAGCAGCCAATGCAGAGAGTGGAATAAGGTTAAGTATTGTACTGCCGAAAAGTACAAAAACCAAAAGGAAAAAACCGTGAAAAATTGCAGACAATTTTGTTTGAGCACCGGCATTGATGTTGACCGAACTGCGCACAATAACAGAGGTGAGCGGTATACCGCCGATCAACCCCGAAATGCTGTTGCCTACGCCCTGCGCAATCAATTCTCTATTGGGGGAGGATTGTCTTTTCTTTGGATCCAGTTTTTCAACTGCCTCAAGATTTAACAGGGTCTCTAATGACGCTACGATCGCAATTGTTGCAGCAATTATCCAAACCTGCGGATTTGAAATAGCAGTAAAATCAGGAAAAGTGAATAAAGAGCCGAAATTGTCAATTTTTGGAATATTGACCAAATGTGAGGCTGATACATACAGTGCAGGAACCAAATGTTTAAACAATTCATTGACGCCAATTCCCAATATTACTACCACCAATGGTGCCGGAATGATTTTTTTAAGGGGTCCTTTATCCCAAAAAATCAAAATCAAAACTGATATGATGGCAATAATTCCTGCACCGGGAATAAAGAAATTAAACACATTGATCAATTCTGAAAAGGTATTCTCACTGTCGGGCTGAAAGAAAGAAAAATCGCCCTCGGGATCTTTGTCATATCCTGCAGCGTGCGGAATTTGTTTTAGAATAAGGATGATGCCTATTGCAGCCAAAAGCCCTTTGATTACATTGGATGGAATATATTCGGCAATAAAACCTGTTTTAGCCAAACCGCTAACTATTTGAATAAGTCCGGCTATAATTACTGCCAATAAAAATATTTGAAAACTGCCCAAACTTATGATTGAAGTAGCTACAACTGCTGTCAATCCTGCAGCAGGACCACTTACACTTGTATGAGAATTGCTGAGTAAACCCACGACTATACCCCCGATTATTCCGGAGATTACTCCCGATATGATAGGTGCCCCGCTTGCCAATGCAACGCCCAAACATAAGGGGAGCGCGATAAGAAAAACCACCAATCCGGCAGGAAGGTCTTTCTTGATGTTATCAAGATGGTAAATAGGCTTGTTCATGAGCTTTGCTATTTAAAATATTAGTAAGTTCTATAAATAGAATGCATTTAGAAGTAAATGGTTCGCAAAAAACGGCATTACAATTCTAATATAATAGTATTACTTTTATATTAAACATTTTTTAACATTTAGCTAATGTAAATACAAAAGACTATCCAAGTAATTGGATAGCCTTTGCATAGATTATTTACTATGAATGTGAATCAAGGGTTGGATTTCATAAAACTAATATATTCACAAAACCATGTTAAATAATCAAACAGGTCACCCCTAAGGGGCTTTTTTTTCAACTTATTCAATTATAGCTAAGAACATTTGACTCCTACGGAGCCATTTTTCGCTCCAGAGGAGCGACCTGTTCTTAGTATTAAGATGTAAACAAAAATTTTTAAGCCCCGTAGGGCTGACCTGTTAAAACTGCGCATTGTTTGTATAAATGCCATATTTCCAGATTGTTATGGCAAATATTTCTAAGCCGTTGATGTAAAAAAAGACCTTTTTTAACCCTTGATTCGCATTGTGAATTATTTACTATGATTTACTCCACTATCAATTCATCCGCAAAAATCCAGGCAGCTCCTCCCGCACCTGTATGCCATGCGGGACATTTGCCATAGTTTTTGGCTGTTACTCTGATGTAACGGCCGCTGCGGCGCATTCGTACCCCCAATTTCTGAGTGATACTCTCGGATAAATTTTCAGGAATATCATTTTTTGCCTGACCGACTTCAGTAAAATTTTCTCCATCGGAAGAGAGTTCAAATGTTACATTTGTAGGGAACCAGATCCAGGAACGCTGATCCTGCAGGCAATTGAGCGCGACATAAGAGATGTTTTTATCAGCGCCCAAATCAACCGTAAATTTGAGATCTTCCTGATAGCCCTGCCAAAAACCGCTTCGGTAATCCTGCCCGCCGAAAATTCCATCTATTAGGGCATTATTTCCGCCTCCTGCGTATCGATCTGCAAATTTGGCATTCAACATTATTTTTCTGTTCGGATCTGTTCTGGGATAATAAGCCTTTAGAATTGGCGATTTTCTTCCCTTTTTATCTTTACAGTAGGTATGAAAAGTACTGGTTTTAAATATTGTAATTGGGTTTTCATAAAGCTGCGCTTTTGATATCTCTTCCACTTCGCCCATCCAATAGTAAATCTCAGCGCCTTTCTCCGGACTGTGAATACTGATCTCCATGCTGTCTCCAAATGCATTTGAAGGAGCATTGAAATAGGGTACAGGCAGGGTTGACAGCTCTTTTTCAAGAGTGGTTTTTGGACAATTTTCGTCG
>JBIKQC010000073.1:0-12767 GCA_044349855.1 Saprospira sp. | reverse complement strand
ACAACACCGGAACCGGTAGTTGTACAACCATTATTATCAGTAACAGTCAAGTTGTAAGTTCCTGCTGACAATGAAGTAAGATTAGCAGCTGTACTGCCATTTGACCATAAATAGTCATAAGCGGCAGTGCCTCCGTTAACTACAGAAGAAGCAACACCTATAGAATCTCCAAAACAGAGATTAGCGGAAGTATTTAAAGTGACAACTAATGCCGTTGAAGGTTCTGAAATTATTATTGTGATAGGATCTAGACAACTGTTATCATCGCTGACAGTTACTGTATAAGTACCTGCAATGAGTCCAGTAACCGAAAGCGTTGTAGCTCCGTTTGACCAGTTATAAAAATAATTTGGCGTTCCACCTGACACTGAGAGGGTAACTGCTCCATTTGATTCACCAAAACAATTGACATTATTTTGTGATACAACTGAAGTGCTAATAGCGCTTGAGGGGCCGGTAATTGTTACTGAAGTTGTTGCCTGACAGGCATTGTCATCTGTAACTGTGATCTGATGAATGCCGATGTTCAGAGCTGTAGCAGTGGATGTCAATTCTCCGTTTGACCAATCAAAAACATAAGAACCGACTCCTCCAATTGCGGATACTGTTGCGGATCCAAAATCACCAAAACATAACACATTATTTTGACTGCTGATAGAGACCGTCAAAGGCGAAGCGGGACCAATAACAGTAACTGAATCTACTACAGTACATCCAAAATCATCAGTAACGGTAACTATATAGGTACCTGAATTTAAGCTATTGATAGTTTGTGTAAACTCTCCGTTTGACCAACTGTAATAATAAGAACCTGTTCCCCCTGATGGGTTGGCGGTAGCTGAAGCTGTACCTGTGCCGAAACAAAGCAGACCCGAAACTGATGTAGTAGTTGAAAGTGGCTGTGCAGGTTCTGTAATATCAATAGACGCAGACACAGTACACCCCACAGCATCGGTTACAGTTATACTGTAGATTCCTGCAGGCAAATTACTTAAATTAAGTGAAGTAGCTCCATTAGACCATACAAATGTGAGCGGAGCTGTTCCTCCGGCTAGTGTTACATCGATAATACCTGTTGAATCGCCATGACAATAAACAACATCAAATGAATATTCAATAACAGGCCCATTAGATAATGGGGGAAACAATTCAACATCAATGGATGGTACTGAACTGCAGGAAGGGTCAGAAACAACGGTGAAGTTATAAATTCCTTCATCTAAACCCGAAAAAACAGCAGAAGTACCAGATCCTGTGATAGTGTTTCCATTGATACTTTCTGTAATGGTCCAGGATCCAATTGCAGGAAGACCTGTAAGGGTAACGGAACCAAACGTATTACAAGTAGGATTGGTAACAACATTAATAACCGGTGCTGATGGAAAAGGAACAGCAGTAACAGTTATCGAGGCAGAACTGACGGTACATAAGCCATCAGTTACAGATACTGCAAAAACACCTGAAGTTGAAACAATTATTGATTGAGTCGTTTCTCCATTTGACCAAAGATAATTTGCTGCAGGACTTGAACTTAATATTACACTGTCACCTGTACAAAAAGACAGTGGTCCGTTAGCTGTAACTGTTGGAATGCCAAGGGTTGAAATATTGGAAATAACAACTGATGCCGTGGCAATGCAATTATTTTGATCTGTAACAGTTACTGTATAGCTGCCTATTCCCAAACCTGTTGCCGTTGCTGTTGTTTGAGCCGGTATTGTATTCCATAAATAAGACAAAGCACCTGTACCGCCTCCTGCTGTTACAGTTGCAGATCCAGTAGTTTCTCCGGCACAGAAGACATCGCTTGAAGAAGTAATTGTCGCAGATACTGACGTTGCAGGAGAGCTTATTGTAACAGAAGCTGTTGATGAAGTACAAAAATTGGATTCACTTACGGTTACTGTATATACACCCGCAGCCAATCCGGTAGCTGTAGAGGTTGACTGAGCAGGAACTGAACTCCATGTAAAATTATAAGCGCCTGATCCGCCAATACCTTGAGCACTTGCAATCCCAGTATTTTCTCCAAAACAAAGTATATCGGTAAATCCAATAATTGAAGCTGAAAATGGAGAAACAATATACCTGACGACAACACGACCGCCGGCCCCATTTCCACCTACTCCATTTGTTACACCTACGCTATAGCCGCCACCGCCGCCGGCTCCGGGAAGATTGCCATTGCCACCTAATAATCCGCCGCCTAAACCTCCAGTACCGCCATTTGCACCTGCTCCGCCGTTTCCACCTGAAGTGGAAGAACCGAACGCTCCACTTGAGCCATCAACAAAACCTGTATTACAACCAGACCCGGGAAGACCATCTGTTGTTGTTCCTAATCCGCCGCCTATTCCACCGCCAGCTACAATTGTAGAAAAAGCACTTGCTCCTCCGTTAGAACCGGATGCTAAGGGCACTGCAGAACCGCCAGCTCCAATAGTGTAATTTATTATTTGCCCGGGTGTGACAGATATAGTTTGGGAACTGTAACAGCCACCACCACCACCACCGCCACCGCGATTTGTTGAACTGCCCCCAGCACCGCCTGCACCCCAAACCTCAACATCAATAGAAAAAACACCACAAGGAACTATCCAGGTTGCGATACCCGGTGAATTGAGCGTATCGCTTACTTGTGCATTCACAAGGTTGAATAGAATCAGAAGGAAAAAAATTACAACTATTTTTTTATTATATGGATTATCAGTCATATGAATAATTTTTTTGGCTCTAATAACTATTAATTACTAAAAATAGAGTAATTTAAATTCAATGCCAAATATTATGAAACAAAAAAAACATGATTCCACAACGTGAATTTTTCAGAAACTCAAAAATTGAAAGCATAATGGCCAATAATTATATTTATTTTACTGATTCAGCTGCTGCAATATTTTCAATACCTTTTAAAATCGAATCAGGTGTAAAAGAAATACTGTCTATGCCCTGTTCGACCAAGAATTGCGCAAATTCAGGATAATCACTTGGCGCCTGTCCGCAAAGTCCAATTTTAACTCCGGCTTTTTTTGCAGCACTAATAACTGTAGTGAGCATAAATTTTACAGCTTCGTTATTTTCATCAAAAAGGTCAGTTATAATAGCTGAATCTCTGTCGATTCCCAAGGTAAGCTGCGTCAGATCATTTGAACCGATAGAAAAACCGTCAAAAATTTCGGCAAATTCTTTGGCAAGAATCACATTGCTTGGAATTTCAGCCATAACGTAGACTTCAAGTCCATTTTTACCACGTTCCAAACCAAAAGATTTCATCGTTTCCAATACTAATTTTCCTTCAGCAACAGTTCGGCAGAATGGGATCATCAGTTTTACATTATTCATTCCCATTTCATCGCGCACTATGCGCATTGCCTCACATTCCAATCCAAAACCATCCCTGTAACGCTCATTGTAATAACGGGAAGCTCCACGGAAACCCAACATAGGATTTTCTTCTTTTGGTTCAAACATAGTTCCACCGATAAGTTGCGCATATTCATTGGTTTTAAAATCACTTAAACGAACAATTACATCTTTAGGATAGAATGCAGCGGCAACCATTGCTACAGCCTCAGAAAGTTTTTCTGTAAAGTACTTTTTCTTATCTTTGAACTGTTGTGTGATTGCTGCAATAGCCTTTTTATCATTAGACTCAGGCAATTCATTGAACTTCACCAAAGCCATGGGGTGAATTCGAATACTATTGGAAATAATGAACTCCATACGAAGTAAACCTACTCCCCTATTTGGGTAAAAAGACAGCCTGAATGCCTTATCGGGATCTGCCAAAATAAACATTGGGGCCGTTTTGGTTTCAGGAACATGCTCAAAACTGAGCTCTTTTTCAGCCCAATCAAGTTTACCGTTATAGATCATTCCTTCGTCTCCATCAACACAGGAAACTGTAATAATTTGCCCGTCGTGCAACTTTTCTGTTGCATCTCCGGTACCAACAACGGCATGAATACCTAATTCACGGGCAACGATAGAGGCATGACTTGTTCTACCGCCTTTATTGGTAACAATACTCACAGCTTTGCGGAGCATCGAATTCCAATCGGGGTTTGTTATATCAGCAACAATGATATCTCCGTTCTGAACTTTTCCAGCATCGGCTATTGAGTTGACAATACAGACTCTGCCGCTTGCAATGGCTCTTCCGACGGCCTTTCCTTTGCAGATAGGATTAGCATCTGTTTTGAGGCTGTATTCTATTACTGTAAGATTTTTCTTTTGGCCATGTACAGTTTCGGGTCTTGCCTGAACGATGAAAAGTTCACCTGTTATGCCATCTTTCGCCCATTCAATATCCATGGGCATTTTATAATGATTTTCTATCTGAAAACACCAGTCACCCAATATTTCAACATCTTCTACAGAAAGTGAAAAAACTACTCTTTCTGCTGCTGAAGTTTCTACATTTACAATAGGGCGCAGTCCTTCGCCTGTAGCGTAAATCATTTTATTTTCTTTAGCACCAAGCTTTTTATTGATAATGCTGTGATTTTTCTGTTTTACCGAAGGTTTGAAAATATAAAATTCATCAGGATTTACAGCCCCCTGAACGACGTTTTCGCCCAAACCCCAGGCAGATGTCAGATAAATAACATTTTCAAAACCTGTTTCAGGATCAAGGGTAAAAGCAACTCCGGCAGCACCTATATCGGAACGTACCATTCTCTGAACTCCTACTGACAATGCTACCTGTGTGTGTTCAAAACCGTTATCGAGTCTGTATTTTATTGCCCGGTCATTGTAGAGCGAAACATAACACTTTAAAACCGCTGTGAGCAGATTTTCCTCTCCATGAATATTGAGAAAACTGTCATGCTGCCCGGCAAAACTTGCAGTAGGTAAATCCTCTGCTGTAGCACTGCTGCGAACAGCCACTGAAATATTTTTGTCTTTATTTAGCGCACGGTAGAACTGCAATATTTCATCGCAGATGATTTGGGGCAATTTACCGGAAGAAATTAGTTCCCTGCATTTTTTCCCTACTTCGGAGAGGTTACTCAACTTTTCCTTATCCAGTTTCAACAATTCCTCGCTCAGCTTTTGGTTAAGGCTATTTTCCGACATAAACAATCTGAATGCTTGAGCAGTTAAAGCAAAACCTTCAGGAATTCTTATTCCAAAATTGGTTAGCGAAACCGTCATCTCACCTAAAGATGCATTTTTACCTCCAACTAAGGCAACATCAGTATTTCTTAATTGATTAAAGGGCATACAGTAAATCTCCATAATAAAAACTCGTGTTGACTCTTGGAAAAGAAAAGTTTCAAATTGAAATTAAAATAAATAGCCTAAGGTAAAATACAGTAAAATTTTCTCCGGCAAAATAATATTTTTGGTCAACATGAAAAAATTGTTCCGCGCCTTGGTGTTGGCAGGATAACCAGTATCTAAGTATTCAAGCACAAATAATAATAGCTTTGAATGAAGTCTTTTTCATTCTGACTTCGTTAGAAAGCCTCGCTGAAGGTACCACTTCAGCTGTGTTTTCTGCCTTGTCAGTATAAAAAATCCATTCATTGATAACATATCATTATTTATGCTCGATTACTTAAAATAAATTATTAAGCAGTTTTATGCTTTTAGTTAATGTTGCAGTTAACGTAATAATATCAATCCGAAATATCAATCCGAAATATCAATCCGATCAATTGCTTTTATTACTTCTAAGGGGCATTTTATTTATCAAAATCCGATATACCTTTTTTAGCTGTTTCTCATCCGATGCAAGATCAAATATAAGTCTGTCGGGCCGGAGAATAAGATGTTTGATTTTATGTTTTTTACACCATTGTTCAAATTCTCCGTCAGCATCCTGCCATATTTCAGTAAAACGACCTTCCAATTTAAGATTTTGATTCTTTGAATATACCTTTATAAATCTCAATCCTAATTTTGCAGAAAATTCTATTTCATTGGGGCTGCAGATATCTACGGGATTTTCTCCAAAAGAAATCAGTGCAAAATCATCTCCTATAAGTGTATCTATAGACTCAATTTTAGGAATGGAAGCAGGTCTGAATTTAAAATAGGGAATCACTGTCCCGCGCAAAGGGTGTAAAATGCCTACAATACCATGTCGGACTAGGGTTCTGAGGTCAAGTCTTTTGTTCAGTATTGACTTCGGCAAAAAAGGCAGTACAAACCTGGCAAATCTCAGCCAGGCCGAATTGAACAGCTTTTGCACAGCCATATTCAGCTTGAGCAAATATCGAACGCTGTATTCACGTTCTTCCTGATAGCTGTCCAATACTTTACCGCCAATTCTACGCTCTGCCACAAAAGCTATTTTCCAGATAAGATTGTAAACATCCTTTATTCCTGCTGACAATGCAACTCCAAGATAGGGTGGCAGAACATGAGCTGCATCTCCTGTAATGAAAATGCGTTTACGCTGCCATTTTTCCAAAATTCTTGTTTCATAACCGTGAAGAAAAGAACTAAGCAGTTCAAAATCATGGCCGATAAGCTGTTCAAGAATGCCTCTAATTTTCTCATTGATATCCGGCAAAGCCAAAGCATCAGGGTCCAGTTTAAATTCCCATCTTTGATGATGCTCAGAATCTGTGATACAAGTTACAGGAAACTCAGTATTGCAGATAGTACGTGCATATTTAGGTAGTGTTATTGCATCCTTGCAGTAGGTATCAACATTCAGGCTAAAATTAGAAAAATCGAAATATTTGAATTTTAAATCACATTGCGCGGGCACCAAACTTTCCTGACCATTACAGGCCAATAAAAATCGAGCTTTGATTTCAAAAAAATTATCTTTTTCCAAATCATGTGCTATTATTCTTACCCTGTCCTTATTCTGCTGAATAGCCTCTGCTCTGTGTTTTTCAAAAAGGGTGACATAACCTTCTCCCTTATGCTTAGCTTCCTTGTGTAAAACTGCCTGTAGATCTGGCTGATAAATACTATACATGGGCGCAAATCCTTCAATCACCGGATGTTGTAACTCAAAAAGTAAGTTATTGTTTTTATCTACAACTTTAGTTCCCAAAATTGGATTCACCAAAGCATCCATCTCCTTTTTCAATCCTAGCTGTTCAAAAATTCTCATCACCTCTGCATCAATTCTTCCGGCTTTGGGCACATAGAGTTCATTTACTCTGCGGATTTCGAGAACAGCTACTTTCAGTTTATACTGCACAGCCAGCAGCGCAGCAATGCTGCCTACCATTCCATAGCCAATGATTACGAGGTCATAGGTCGGAATTTGCTGATTGTTATTTTCTGAATTATTATTCATTTCCCCAAATTAGCTTTGAACAGTAACCTCAATTCTTTCTATGTAGTTTCTTACTTTATCAGGAATTCCAGTAGGTTTTTCTTTAATAAAATCGAACATAACAATAGTACAAAATGCTTCGACTACTAAAAGGCCATTCTGATTGTACATTTCGCAACACATCTGCAGACTGCTGTTGCCCATTTTTGTCACACCTATTTTGCAGTTAAGCGTGTCGGGATAAACCACAGGTGCTTTGTAGTTTGCTGTTAATGTGGCCAAGACAGGCTGTATTGGACTTTTTGAATCATCTCCCGTCATCATATTGTCAAAATACTTCACCCTTGCTGTTTCAAAGTAACGCATATATTGGACATTGTTAACATGACCAAAGGCATCCATATCTCCCCAAGCAACAGAAATCTTAACCTCAATAGGAAAATTTGTCATTATAGAGTTTTATTAGATTTTAAATATATCTTCTCAAAGATAAAGCATTTGAAACTGATTACTCCGAAGCACTTAACAATTATTTTTTGAATTAAAAATATATAGCATTTGATTATTAAAAATTCTATTGCTAATTTTAGAGGTTATTTATTTGTACTAATTTGTTGAATATTTCCTTCAAAATCTATTTCAATTACATGGAACTTTTAGCGGCAGCTTTTTCTGCATCCAATCTCATACTTACGCTTTTATTTATGTTGGTGCTCCTCTATTGGATAATAGTCATAGTAGGGGCAATAAAAATTGACAGTTTCGATTTTGACATGCAACATGATGTGCATACAGATTTCCATCATGGCGTTCATGCTGATATAGGCGGTGATGTACACCATGATTTACCGCATGGCGGAGGCGGTGGCAGTTGGTTTTTTGGCATGCTGCGTTTCTTCAACTTCGGAAGGGTTCCTTTTATGGTGGTGATGTCAATTCTCATTTTGAGCATGTGGTGTATTTCTATGGCCTGCAACCACGAAGGCAGTTTGCTCAATCCCTATAATTCTTTTCTATTAGCCTCACTTTATTTTATACCAAATGTTATTGTCAGTGCCTTTGTAATGAAATTTTTATCCACTCCACTGATTCCGGTTTTTGACAAACTTGATACTTATGAAAAGGCCCTGCACTATGAGGGTTATACAGGAACACTGACAACACCGATTCAAGAAACCGGTGTTGGACAGGCCAAGCTTTTTATTAACAATTCCACAATAATGGTTTCTGTAAAAACAAAGGACGGACAACCTTTGGAAAAGGGCGATAAAATTGTCATACTGCAGGAGGTGCCCGAAGAAAAGTACTATATCGTGGAAAAGAGTAATGAACCGACTTTAGATTAAAAGATTTATAGAATAAGCTCCAGATTTTAACTTAGTTTATCATATTTAAAAATTGACAACCTTATCAGGTTGGGACAATTTTTAATTCTCAATTTTCAATTCTCAATTTATTAATATTTTTCCTAACTTAACAAAACCTACAAAATGCTCTGGCAAATTCTCATGATTGCAGGCGGCAGTTTACTCGCCATTCTTTTGGGGATTATCATCCTCATTGCCCGAACCCACAAAAAAGTCCCTCAAGGTCGTGCTATAATCCGTACCGGATTTGGTGGTGCTAAAGTAGCTATCGACAGCGGTATCTTCGTAATACCTGTACTCCACAAAATGGAGGAAATGGACATTTCACTAAAAACCATTGAAGTAACCCGTATGGGTGTTGATGGATTGATATGTAAGGACAACCTAAGAGCCGATATCAAAGTGGTGTTCTTTGTTCGTGTAAACAAAAATGAAAAAGACATCATTGAAGTTGCCCAAAGTATCGGCACCATAAGAGCTTCCGATCCTTTAACACTGAATAGTCTTTTCGATGCCAAATTCTCAGAAGGACTTAAAACTGTGGGTAAACAGTTCGATTTCATCGACCTGTATACCGTAAGAAATGAGTTTAAAAATAAAATCCTTGAAACAATAGGCACTGACCTGAACGGTTATGTACTCGATGACTGTGCAATTGACTATCTGGAGCAAACTCCGCTCAGCCAATTGAAACAGGAAAATATTTTGGATGCTGAAGGTATCAAAAAAATTGAGGAACTCACTTCCATTCAGATTGAAAAAACCAACTTTATCCGTCGCGAGCGTGAAAAGGAATTAAAAAGACAGGACGTTTTAGCCCGCGAAGCCATTCTGCAGTTGGAATTGCAACAGACAGAAAAAGAGGAGCGCCAGAAACGTGCTATCGCTATTCTGAAATCTGAGCAGGAAAACGAAGCCAAACAACTTATTTTGACTAAAAATCTGGAAACCTCTCTGAAAGAGAAAGAGGCTCAACGTGAAGACGGTATCGCTGAAGAAAATAAACAGCGTGAAATCATCGTTGCCAAGAAAAACAAGGAAAGAACTGAGGCTGTTGAAAACGAGCGCATTGAAACAGACCGCCTGTTGGAGGTAGAACGCAAAGAACGCTCTGTCGGCGAGGCGAGAATTGATAAAGAAAAAGCACTGGAAACCAAAAATCGCGATATTCAGGCTATTATCAAGGAACGCAAAGCAGAAGAAAAGAAAACTTTTGAAGAGGATCAGCGCATTCAGGATACTATTCAGTTGGCAGAAGCAGAACGCCGCCGTCAGATTGTCATGATCGAGGCTACACAGATTGCCGAGAGCCGCAAATTGGAAGAAACCAAACGAGCCGAATCTGAGAAACTGGTTGCTGAAATCAAATCACAACAAATCGTTATCGAGGCAGATGCACGTAAATCTGCACTTCAGAAAGACTCAGAAGGCCGCAAAATTGCTGCTGAAGCAAAGGCTGCTGAAGAGGCCACTGTCGGTCTCGCTGAAGCTGAGGTAATGGTAGCTCAGGCCGAAGCCAAAGAAAAACAGGGTGTTATTGAAGCAAAACTGATCGAAACCAAAGCAATTGCCGAGTCAAAAGCGATTGAAGTTTTGGCTGAAGCTGACCGCAAAAAAGGTCTCGCTATTGCAGAAGTTAATAAAGAACAGGGACTTGTAGGTGCCAATATCACTGAACAACAAGGCATTGCTGAAGCAAAAAGCATCTCGGCCAAAGCAGAGGCTATGAAACTAATGGATGGTGTCGGCAAAGAACACGAAGAATTCAAACTTCGTTTGGAACAGCAGCGACAGATTGCTATTGCCGAAATCGACGCACGTCGTGCTATTGCACAATCTCAGGCAGTTGTACTGTCCGATGCCTTGCGCACAGCTAAAATTGACATTGTCGGCGGTGAAACCAAATTCTTCGATTCCATTCTTAATTCCATTAGCCGCGGCAAATCTGTTGACCGCATGATCGACAGTTCTACCAATCTTACAGATTTTAAAGGTGCCTTGCTTGGCAGTGGTGATGATGCCCTGCTTCCAAGAGTCCGTAAATTTATTTCGGAATACAACATCGCAGCAGACACAGTCAGAAGCCTTTCAATGTCTGCGTTGATGTCCCGCCTTTACAGTATGGCTGGAGATAATGACAAAGATTCACTGTTGCGCCTTATCGACGGTATTACCCGCATGGGCATGAGCGATGAGAATGCAGGGAAGTTGTTGGGATAGTTTATCATCAGTATAAAGTATTAATTATCAGGTATCAGGACTTTTTCATGAAAAAGTCTTGGTACTTGGTAATTTATATATCTGTAAACAGCAATCAATAACCAGTAAATTAGTAATCAGTTAATAAGTGCATACCAAATACTAAATATCAACTACTTTTTCCCTCAACCTTTAATAAATATTATGCAATTTCCAAAACCTGAACTACTGCATCCCTACCCCAATGGCTGGTATGTTATAGAGCGAAGTGATAAGTTAAAAAAAGGGGCTATCATAGAGAAAAAATTTATGGGGCTTGACATTGTTCTTTTCCGCCTGCAGGACGGAAAAGCTTGTGCCTCAACAGCATTCTGTCCACATCTGGGCGCACATTTTGCGCATGGGGGAAGCATAGAAGGCAATTGCATCCGCTGCCCTTTTCACTCCTTTGAATTCGATGCCAATGGCAGCTGTACGAAAACAGGATATTCCACAAAACCGCCGCCAAAGGCCAAGTTACAGATGTATGAACTTCGGGAGATAAACGACCTGATCATACTTTGGTATCATGAAAACAATATCAAACCTGATTGGGAAGTACCAGAAGTCAGTTTTGAGGGTTGGGGGAAAATTGTTACAACTGATTGGAAATTGAGAAGCCATCCGCAGGAAACAACCGAAAACAGCGTGGATATCGGACATTTTGCTGTTGTACACGGTTATAAAGAAGTGGAAATAATCAATGATCCTATTGTTGACGGACCCATTCTATCTGCCGAATATGCCATGCATCGTAAGGCAGGATTTCTGGGTAAAAAGAATGAGCTAATTCGTATTGAGTTTGAAGCAAAGGCATTTGGCCTAGGCTATTCTTTTGTGGAAACTTATATCCCTAAATACGGTATCAAAACAAGACATTTTGTGCTCCCCACTCCTATCGAGGGGAATTTTATCAATTTAAAGATTGGAATGTCTTTAAAACATATTGACAAACCATCTAAAATTCATCCGCTGTTAAGTCTAATTCCTACAAAACTGATTGAAGCGTTCATATTGAATGCCGCATTCAGAGGCTATAAGCATGATGTTTCTCAGGATTTTAAAATCTGGGAAAACAAAATTTATATCACTCCTCCGGCACTAGCCAAAGGAGACGGACCCGTATGGCAATACAGAGAATGGGCCAAACAGTTTTACAGCAAAGAAAATGCCCTCAGTACAGAAGTTTCTATGGAAGAAACCTCAAACATACTTTAAGAGTGCTGTAAATTGCTATTTTGTCGTTGGACTTCAATTTTAAAATGCTCATCCCGAAATAATCGGGACTGCGCTGTAAAATCTTCTCTGTATAAAAATATATAATTTATAGAGCTCCCCTTTAACAAAGAATAAAGATTTAAGATCTGATGATTTTGTAAAAAGTTGTAGTTTATAAGCCTACAACTCACATACATTATAAATATGGCAAACGAAAATCCCAATCCAGAAAACGAGGAATTAAAAAAAGAAGCATCGGAATCCACTGAAAACACTCAGTTGGAATCGGGTACTTACGAAGTAATAAAAGGTCGTCTTAACCGCTTTGGTGACGACTTGAGAACCCGACTTTCCGGACTCAACGAGGAACGGAAAAAAGTTTTCGGCGCTATAGAATTACGCCTGAAAGGCAATGCACGCATCAATAGTGAGAACAACTGCATCGCAAGAGACATCATTGCTATTGGCAATTGGTGTATTTTCGGGTACAATGTACACCTTGGTCTGCGCGAAGTAAACATCAAAGATGTTTTCAGCGTTTATCGGTTCGACGGAGAGATTTTCCATGAAGAAAATATGGAAACTTTTTCTGAAGCGCATCGTCAGTTTATCAATGACTTTCAGAATCTGTACCGTTATTATAAAAATGCTGTATTTGCTAAATTTGCCATTGAGCAGAACAGTCCCTATTTTTATAT
>JBIKQC010000502.1:0-3606 GCA_044349855.1 Saprospira sp. | reverse complement strand
GACATCTTTAGAAACACCTATGAGAGAGGGTGCTTTTGATTTAACTGACGAAGAAAAAATTGAAAAAATTGAGGCTCATTTTAGAGAGATAATGGATATAATGGGACTCGATCTTTTGGACGACAGTTTGAGAGGAACACCTTACAGGGTTGCTAAAATGTACGTTCAGGAAATTTTCAGCGGCTTGAACCCTGTAAACAAACCCGGTGTAGCACTTTTCGAAAATAAATATCAATACAATCAGATGCTTATTGAGAAAAATATTCTTTTGCAATCCACCTGTGAGCATCATTTTCTACCAATTTACGGACGTTGCCATGTAGCTTATATTTCCAACGGCCATGTAATAGGATTATCAAAAATAAACCGTATCGTTCAATACTATGCAAAACGACCTCAAGTTCAGGAACGTTTGACAATGCAGATATTGGAGGAACTTAAACGGGTACTAAAGACAGATGATGTTGCCATCTATATGGATGCAAAACACATGTGTGTTTCTAGCCGCGGCATTAGAGACACCGGCAGCAGCACAGTTACATCCGCTTTCAGCGGGAAATTCGAAACGGAACAGTGTAAAAAAGAATTTTTTGCTTCAATTCAAATACCCCTCGAAGTGTAATTTCTTTTAAAGAAAAAATTAAACTCCGACCGCAAAAAAATTGCAGTCGGAGTTTTTTTTAGGTTTAGATAAAAAAATAATGCCGAAAGAAATGTTGAATCTAAAACATTATAAGTGGGCGTTTAATAATGTTCCTTTTCTTATTTCCTTCGGCAAGGCAGCAATCAAGATAAACTTGTACTTACATAATTAAAGGGACATAAAAAGTTACAGATTATATTGAAAGATTTTTTGAAATTAAAAGTTCCCAGGTTGAAACCTAGTTTCCCAAATTGATTAAAACTTAGAAGTGGCCGGACCAAATGTCTATCCGAAAAGGGTTGCTTTGCGTACTCTGTTTTAACTTAAAGTATAGATCGGGTACATAGTCTTTGCGTTAAAATTATTTCCATTTACGATGAGATCGGATCTTTCAACTTTGATCTTTGAACTTTAATCTTAGATCTTTCATAATTATCTTTTTGCAAAAAAACAACAAACCCTAACTAATGTCGAAATTTAACCCTATATTTGCGCTGCGAAAGTAAAAGACTTTCCATGAATATCATTTTCGGCGCGTTTTCGACATACATCGTGCACTTATCCGTCAACTCGCGGATAACGCTCGGGGAGCAAGTAAAAATCTTTGTTTTTTGGCACGATTATCGGCAGAACAAACCGGAGTTTTAATTAACCGGTATGTCAGTACAGTTTTATTTTTTTGTACTCACTACCATCTACTTCTTTTATGATTAATTTTTCAGAAACGGGTCTCAAGCCGGAAATTTTACAAGCCGTTGAAGTGCTTGGTTTCACTCAGCCCACTCCTATTCAGGCAGCTTCTATTCCTGCCCTACTCGATTCACAACAGGATATTATAGGATTTGCAGCCACAGGAACAGGTAAAACTGCGGCTTTCAGTCTTCCGATTATCCACAATGTGAATACCAAAAATGATAAAGTTCAGGCAATTATTCTATGCCCTACTCGCGAACTTTGTTTACAGATTACTAACGATATCAAGGATTTTACGAAGTTTTTACCCCACATTAGCACTGTAGCTGTTTATGGTGGAGAAAGCATTGACAAACAGGTACGTCTGCTCAGAAGAGGTGCACATATTGTAGTCGGAACTCCCGGCCGTGTGTGTGACATGCTTCGTCGCAAAATCCTCGACATTGAAGCTGTTGATTGGGTTGTATTGGATGAAGCAGATGAAATGCTATCAATGGGCTTTTTGGAAGAAATGGAATTTATCCTGGAGCATACACCTAAAGAACGCAAAACATTGATGTTTTCAGCCACTATGCCTAGAGAGATCGAACGCATGGCTCAAAACTATATGAAGGAACCTTTGCGCATAAGTGTTCAGAAAGAAAATACTACCACTGCAAACGTCAGCCACGAATACTATGTAGTAAAGGCAAAAGACAAATACAATGCGCTTCGCCGAATTGCAGATTTAAATCCGAATATCTATGCTATCGTATTTTGTCGCACACGTGAGGATGCCAAACAAATTGCCGATAAATTCATCGAAGATGGTTATAATGCAGATGCACTGCACGGAGACCTATCTCAGGCACAGCGCGACTTAGTTATGCACCGTTTCCGCACCAAACACCTTCAGATGCTTATTGCTACTGACGTTGCTGCTCGCGGTATCGACGTTGACAATCTTACTCACGTAATCAATATGGAACTTCCTGATAATGTGGAATCTTATATCCACCGTAGCGGTCGTACAGGACGTGCAGGAAAAATGGGTGTTTCATTGTCCATCCTACATACAAAAGAATTGAAACGTATCGTTTTCTTCGAACGTAAATTAGGTAAAAAAATTGAGCGTAAGCCAGTTCCAACCGGTATAGAAGTTTGTGAAAATCAACTTCTCTACCTGATAGACCGTATGCAGACAGTTCAGACTGATGATGAACAAATCAGCAGCTTTTTACCTGCTATCTATGGCAAGTTGGAAAGCATGAGCAAAGAAGAAATTATAAAAAACTTTGTTGCACTTGAATTCAACCAACTGCTCCAACACTATAAAGGCGCTGAAGATATCAATGCCGGTGCAGATAGAGGCGATGACCGAGGAGAAAGAGGGTACAAAGTCGAACGCAGAGAATACGAAGAAAGACCTGCCTACAAAAAAGAAGGCAGAGACGGAGGCAGAGAAAGCAGAGAACCAAGAGAGCCTAGAGAATTTGGCGACAAGAAAAGATCAGCTCCACGTAGTGGCACTGAAGGCGGTTTTGTTAGACTTTACCTCAATGTAGGAAGAGCACAGAAAGTAAATCCCGGCCGTATTATCGAGTTGCTCAATTCTGTTAAAAGTTTGCGCGATGCACGGGTGGGTAAAATCCTTATAGAGGATAATTACACCGCCTTCGATATCGAATCCGGCTTTGAAGAAGAATTGCTGACAGGTTTCCGATCAAAACAGATTTCAGGTGTTCCTGTTTTTGTTACTCAGGAAATGACTGCTGTTTCTGAACGCGTAAAACAAACTTCTTTCAAAAGAGAAGAAAAACCTTACAGCAAAGAAGGTGGAAAATCTTTCGGAAAAGATTCAAAACCCTATAGTAAGGATTTAAGCTTTGGCGATAAAAAGAAAAAGAAGAAATACTAAGCGGTAAAATTTAATATTTTTGACGAAAAAGGAGGCTTAGGCCTCCTTTTTCATTTTATGTATGTAGAATTTCTTAGCTGCAGAGCAGCGCAAGATTATCATTCGGAGTGTAAATATATCAACCAAAAATCTAGCTATGACTATGTCAAAGAATTGAATTTTTAACTTAAAAAAACACTAAAAATTATGCGCCTTAGGCAGCGTTTCAGATTGGTGGAGGCAACAGCGTATAGAAGGGGCCCTTTCGGGAACAGTGTATTTGTAAGTTAGACGGAACCCGGGGTTCTATTTTTATTTGAAACCCCATCATAGCTCCAATGACAGATCGGGATTAAAAGCTGATAGAAAAAATAAAAAAAGGACAGCATAAACG
>JBIKQC010000501.1:0-3615 GCA_044349855.1 Saprospira sp. | reverse complement strand
AAATGGCATGTGCAGAAAAGATAATATGGATAGTTTAGTATTTATGGAAGGTTATTTTACTTATAATCGCAAATACAACTCAACTTATAATCAATTGATGAAAAAGGGCTTGACTAAGTCAAATTTGAAAACTTTAATTCAGAATTCTATTGTCAAAAAACAGGACCTTATAAATGACGATTTTCTAAATCCAAAAAACCTGGCGGCCTCTTATCACAATTACAAAGCTGCATATTTCCTGAGAAATAATGAACTTGACAAAGCTGCTGAGGAACTTGAAAAAGCAAAAGTCAAATGTGGGATTGATTGTTGTAAAACCAATTTTTTGCTCACTGATTATTATAGCAAAATCAAAGATTATGACAAGGCAGTCAATTATATCGACAAGGTTATGAATTGTCGTCGCTCTGTTTTTTATACCGAAGAAGATAATTTATACCTCAGAGCAGAACTTTTAATCAAGGCCGGACAAGGCAAAGAAGCATTAAAAGATTATGACAAAATCATTCGTAGTTCGGAAGATCCCTTCCCTGCAATTATACAAAAAGCTTATTGCAAATCAAGGCTTTTAAAGCAAAGTGAATCAGCAATATCTGATTTGGAAAAACTGCTGGCAGAAGTGCCTGCAAGTCATTTCAATGAAGTGTTAATGGCATGTTCTGAGTACAAAGATATTTTTTTCGCCCTTGGAAATGTTTATTTCGACGCAGGCAATAAAGAAAAAGCTGCCGAAAATTGGTACAAAGCCATGCTGCTCTGTTATTCAAACCATACATCTGCCAACACGGTTGAACTTCAGCTGGATACTGTTTTAGCTTCGAATCCAACGCTTTCAAAGGTATATATGGCAAGAGCCATCGCCAAATACCGCCGTGGTCCCTATCTTGGCTGGGGCGAGGAAACAAAAAATGTTTTTCAATCGGCGCTTGTCGATATCCAAAAGGCGCAGGAACATGGATTTAATAGTTACGAAGTCTATATGTACTCCGCATTAATCCTTAGAGAACTAAAAGATAAAAACGAGGCGCTGATTCAGATTAACAAAGCTATTGAATTTGACAGCAGCGATGCGAGAGGCTATGCCTGGCGCTATCATATCAGACAAGATTTGGGCAAAGCTGCCTGGGGCAATAAAAACGACCCCGATATTTTAATGTTTGAAAAATTGAAAAAGGAATGGGTATTTGACCCTGAATAATATTTCTTACATTTTTATAGTTTATGAGATATAGGTGTAACAAAATCTTGATTCTACTTTATTTTAATAGGGTATTTTTTACCTTAAACAATTGTCCGATTTTTGGAGCTAAGCACACTTTGCCTATATTTACAAATAAAAATTTGTTTAAATTAGTGATAAAAAGTGGTTCCGAGTGATGCATATAATAATATTTTGTAAATTTTGGATGTTCCAAAATCTTAATAATGCTAAGTTCTATAGATTATTATTAAAATACTTATTACAATAGTAATCTAATAAAAATACAATAAAAGTCTCTTATTCCAAATGCTTTTATTTATTTTTATGCTTGAAATAACTAAAGGCTGCATCAATGAAATTCATTTTTTTTATTATCTTTTTCTTAATTCTTAAGCCACTATTGTATACTCAAAATATGAATAATTTGAGTATTCCTGAACTTGACAGTATCGGTGACAAATTCTATTATTCAGGTGATTATGAAAATTGTCTGATCTATTCAAAAAAATCATTAGAGAAGGCTACATTGACAAAAAAAGATAGCATTATTTCAAACAGCCTTAATAATCTGGGGTTACTTTATCAAACCATGGGTCGTTATGCCGAGGCTGAACCGCTGCTCCTAAAAGCAGTTAAAATTAGGCGCAATTCTACTTATCTGTTAAGTTATGCTGTAAGCCTAAACAATCTTGCCCTACTCTATCACGAGTTAATGGATTATGAACAGGGTGAGTATTTTTACCTTTTGGCAAAAGAAACCTATAAAAAAGCAGTTGGGGAAAACAGCCCTGATTATGCTCAATGCCTCAATAATTTAGCCGGGTTGCTAAGAGAATGCGGGAAAATTGAGCAAAGTGAGGCCATGTATAAAGAAGCTATTGACATCAGAAAAAAAAGCTTAGGATCTGATAATATTGCTTATGCTGAAACGCTAAACAATTTAGCTGCGCTCTACACCGGAATACAAGACTATGAGAATGCTGAAAAATATTATTTAATTTCTTTAGCTATTTTTAAAAAGGTTTTAGGCAAACAGCATCCAAAAGTTGCTGTTCTTTTGGCAAATTTAGGAGTTAATGCCAAAAACAGCTTTGAGTTCGGTAAAGCTGAAGAATATTACAAACAATCTCTTGATATATTTAAAACAAAACTCGGAAATAAACATCCGCAATATTTAAAAATTCTAGTAAATCTTGCAAGATTATATACAGATACCGGCCGTTTCAAAGAGGCATTATCCTCTTTTTTAAAATATAAGTCATTGGGCGCAGAATTTCTTTTAAAACCAGAATCAACAACTTTCTATATTAATTTTGCACATTACTATATTAAAAATAATCAGCCTGACAGTGCTTTGTCAATTTGCAGAGAAGGACTTGTAGCGGCAAGTCCTGATTTGGAATTTGAAACTGAATTTAATTTCGATGAAATTGACAAATTCAGATACGTTGAAGAAGATAAATTTCAAAATCTAATTTTGAGAATTATATATGCTTATGATAAGAAATATAAATTATTTAATCATTTAGAAGATCTTGAATCCGCATACAAAATCTGTAAAACAGCCATACGTTATAATGAAAAACTAAAAAATCGTTTCAGTTCCAATTCTGACAAACTAAAAATTATTAAAAGCAATAATAAAATCATTGCATTGAGTCTAGAATATGCCGGCAAACTTGGAGCTGATAAAAATTTTAATGATGCTTTTTCATTTTCAGAATTAAATAAATCTATGCTGCTCTCTGAGGCAACTAAAACTCAAAGAGCAAGATCTATGAGCGATTTACCGGATAGTCTGACACTAAAAGAATTGGAACTGGAACGACTGGCCGATAAATTAAAAAAGACAGAGATTGAGACAAAATCAGAGGAAGAACTTGCAGAAATACACAAACAAAATAATGCATTACAAATCGACATTATAAAATTCAAAGCAAATCTTGAAAGAAAATATCCTAAGTACTACAAACTAAAATATGAACAAACTGTAGTTAAAGCTGAGGAAATTCAGAAACTTTTGAGCACCGGAACAGCATTTATTGAGTATTATGTCAGCGATTCAATAATATTTGCATTTTATATCGACAAACAAAAAAAAATCCTGCTGAGCCTGCCAATTACTCGAAAACTGCTTAGTTCAAAGGTCTCTGATTTAAGAAAATCATTGGCTGATTATCAGTTTATCAGGAATAACGAAACGGAAGCCTATATGCTCTACACTTCAAGTGCTTACTGGTTCTATAAAGAGATATTAGCCCCTTTAATCAAAGATTCAAATAACAAACAGCTCATTATTGTAGCAGATGGTGAGTTGGGACATTTACCATTTGAAAGCTTCCTGACTTCTGAAATTAAAGAAAAGAAGAATTATGCCGAGCTTCCTTATATAATTAATACTTTTAAGGTCTCAT